>NZ_LZJM01000269.1:0-1782 GCF_001667665.1 Mycobacterium sp. E342 | reverse complement strand
TCCTTGGGCGTCTTGGGTTTAGCGGCGGCGACGATCTCGCCGGACACCAGGTCGTCGGGCGAAATCGTGAGCGACGCCCTGACCCGCAGGCACCCCGTTGCCAGCGGCACCAGCATCAGCAGCATCGCGATGGCCACCAGGCGGCGGCGCCGGGCGGTGAATCCTCGGGGCCGGGACGGGGCAGGGCTGGCGCGCACCAGGTCATCGTGCCAGATCCGGCCTGCCGCTTCGGCGAGTCTGCCCGGGCGCGCCTGGCGGCCGGCGGTCACAGCGGCAGCTTGCGGCCCAGGATCGCGAATGCCCGGGGGTCACCCGCGAAGTGATAGCGGCGGATCACGTCGGTGAACCCCAGGCGCCGGTACAGCCGCCAGGCCCGGTTGGGCTCACCGTTGGTCTCCGGCGTGGACAGCAGGACGTTCTCTTCGGCCCGGCCCTCGAGGAGCCGCCGGGCCAGCGCCTCACCCAGGCCGCGGCCCTGCGCGCGTGGATGGATGTGCAGCTCGGTCAACTCGAAGTAGCTGCTCATCAGGCCGGCGATCTCCTGAGGCGGCAGGCCACCGCGTTGCAGGCCGAGGATGACCTGCTGCTGCCACCACTGGCCGGGCGCCCCGGGGTAGCCGTAGGCGACGCCGAGCAGCGGCGCGTTACTGAGCTCGGTGGGAGACGGGATCGGTGCGTCCGCGTCGCTGGCCGGCTCGGCCGCTTCGGTCTCCACGACACCCACGCCGCGCCAGCCGCGCCGGCGGATGTGCTCGAGCCACATCGCGGCCCGCTGGTTTTCGGTGCCCCGCGGGTAGCGCATCGCGTCGACGTACACCTTGAGGGCGTCGCCGAGACGGCGCTCCATGTCGGTGGGCGGGAGATCGATGAGGAATATCGCCAACTCGCGGTGTCCTCCTCCTCGTCCTGTGCCCGTTCGTCCGGCTCGCTCGGCCCGCGTCGCCACCCGCCATTATCGGACCCGGGGAAGGCCGAGTGGCGAGCGGTTGCGGCAACGAACCGGCGAACCATCGCGGGCGGGGAAGCCGGTTGTGCGCACGGCCGTTCCGGCTCGGATGGGTCCCCGGCCGCGGCGGGGATAGAATCGCCACCGAACCAGTGGTATGGCGCAGATTGACCTCGTATCATTCAATTAGTTGCCCGCGCAACGGGCATCCGCGTGCTATCGATAGTTACGCGCCAAACTGTCGGCAAGGAGGGACGAATGCCACTCTCCGATCATGAGCAGCGGATGCTCGATCAGATCGAGAGCGCTCTCTACGCCGAAGATCCCAAATTCGCGTCGAGTGTCCGCGGCGGAGGGTTCCGTGCACCCACCGCGCGCCGCCGCCTGCAGGGCGCGGCGTTGTTCGTTATCGGCCTGGCGATGCTGGTCTCCGGCGTGGCCTTCAAGGCCACGATGATCGGAAACTTCCCGATTCTCAGTGTCTTCGGATTCATCGTGATGTTCGGTGGCGTGGTGTTCGCCATCACCGGGCCGCGGTTGTCCGGCCGGCCCGACCACCCCGGCTCGGCGCCCGGGTCGTTGCGCCAGCGCCGCAACAAGGGCGGCGGGGGTTCTTTCACCAGTCGCATGGAAGACCGCTTCCGGCGTCGCTTCGACGACTAGCGGCATCGCCGACGCATCGGGGTAGCCATCGGCTACCCCGTTTTCATGCCTGTGCCGGCCCGGTGCCGCCATCGTCGCAGCTGCACCCCGACCGGCCCGCCATCGCCGAGCCGTCGATGCCGTTTCGACGCCGAACCGAGCCTTAACCGAGCTTTGGGGCAGGAGTTGAGCCC
>NZ_LZJM01000268.1:0-937 GCF_001667665.1 Mycobacterium sp. E342 | reverse complement strand
CGAATGTCACCGTTGACCAGCGGCTCCAGATAGCGCTTTTTCTGCTCGTCGGTTCCATGCTCGATCAGCGTGAGCATCGTCGCGTCCTGGGGGCCCATGCAGTTCATCGCCCAGGCACCCAGGTGACTGAAGGCGCGCCCGACCTCGACCTGCACGACCGCGTTCGCCAGATGACCGAGGCCCATTCCGCCGTATTCGACCGGAACGAACGGGCACCACAACCCGGCAGCGCGCGCTTCGGCCTGAAGCTCTTTAACGATTTCGAAGAAGGGCCGCGCGCCGACTTGAGGCTCGGCTGGCAGCACAACGTCGTCGATGAATGCGGCGACCCGGGCACGCAGTTGCTGAATCTCCGCCGGGAGCTCGAAATCGATCATGTGACATACGCTGACAGGATTGACAGTAACTGTCAACACCGTTAGCGTCAGTGCATGACTTCGACTGCGACGCTGCTCGACGTCGATCGGCTCGATTCGTGGATCGGGGACCAGTTGCCCGGTTGTGGGACCCCGATGACGGCTGAACGGATCGGCGAGGGGACCGGAACGGCAAACGTGTCGTTCCGGGTGGCGCGCGGTGAACACGCCTGGGTGTTACGTCGGCCGCCGGCGGTCAAGAACCACCCCACTGCCTCGAATACATTGCGGGAGTGGCGCATCCTGCGGGCTTTGGAGGGCACCGACGTGCCCCATCCACCGCCGGTGCTCTACTGCGAAGATGCCGAAGTGCTGGGCACCGAGTTCATGTTGATGGGCGTGGTGGATGGATTCACGCCGGGGTTCGAGCTGCCCGAACCCTTTCTCGGTGACATCACCCTGCGGCACGGCCTAGCGATGGCCTACGTCGACGGACTGGTCCACCTGGCCGCGGTGGACTGGCGACGGCGCGGTCTGGCTGACCTTGGCAAGCCCGAGGGATTTCTGGAGCGTCAAGTGCC
>NZ_LZJM01000267.1:0-30930 GCF_001667665.1 Mycobacterium sp. E342 | reverse complement strand
GCTTGAGCTGGCGCACGGCGTCGGCCAGCGCCACGCGGCCGATGTCCTGCCCCCGCCCCGGCATCGCGCGCCCCTTCGCGCCCGCGGCGGGCGCCATTGCCAGGCGGAACGGCACTGGATGGGCTTGACCAGCAGGCGCGCCAGGACTCCTCCGGGTTCAGCTGGCGCGAAGTCGTCCACCGCGTGACCGGTGTCGACCTTGGCCCCGGCAAAGACGCGCAATACAAAGAGGACTTGCGCCGCCGCATCCGGGTGGCCGTCGGCGGCGCATTCCCGATTGCCGTTCTCAACCTCAAGGGCGGCGTCGGCAAGACCGCGGTGGTAGAGGCGCTGGGGTCGACGTTCGCCGCCGTGCGTCACGACCGGATCATCGCCGTCGACATCGACGCCGGCGACCTGGCGGAGCGGCATGGCCGTCCCAACTCCCTGGGCATGCCCGAGCTGCTCGCCGACAAGGCGGCCACGAGCTATGCGGACGTCCGGGCGCACACCTACATGAACAACTTCGGTCTGGAAGTGCTCGGATTGCCCGACTATGCGCACACCGACTGGCGGCTGGAGCGGCACGACGTGGTCAGGGCGTTCTCGCTCTTGCGCAACCACTATTCGGTGGTGTTGGTGGACTGCGCCAAGGCGCTCAATTCGGGTGCGATGGAAGCGGTCCTGCCCGAGGCGCGGGCGCTGGTCGTGGTGACCAGCACCTCGATCGACGCGATACGGAAGACCGCCACCACCCTGGATTGGTTGGGCAACAACGGGTATCAGAGTTTGGTGCGGTCGGCGGTACTTGCGATCAACCATGTCGAGCCGGCCAAGTTGGACCTGCTGGCCGCCCGGGAACTGGAGCGGCTGTCCGCGCGTGTCGCCGCGACGGTGGTGCTGCCGTTCGATCGCCACATACACGAGGGCAAGCAGATCGAGCTGGACCGGCTCAGCAAGGAAAGTCGCCGCAGCTACCTCGAGATGGCGGCCGTGCTGGCCGACATGTTCCCCGGCCGGGGCGGGGCGCGCAACCGATTGCCGGCGCCGCGCTCGCCGCACTGGCCCTGAGATCGCCCGGCGGCGCCGCGCTCGCGGTCACCATTGGGCCGATGGGGGTGACCCGCTTCGCCCGGCGGCGCCGCGCTCGCGGTCACCACTACGATCGACGGCATGAGTGTTGCTGCCAGCGCCGATCTCATGGACTATGACGACGTCATCGCGCGTTTCGACCCGGTACTCGGCCTCGAGGTGCATGTCGAGCTGTCGACCGTCACCAAGATGTTCTGCGGCTGCTCCACCGCCTTCGGCGCCGAACCCAACACCCAGGTATGCCCGGTGTGCCTCGGCTTGCCCGGTTCGCTTCCGGTGCTCAACCGCACGGCGGTGGAGTCGGCCATCCGGATCGGGCTTGCGCTGAACTGCGAGATCGTGCCGTGGTGCCGCTTCGCCCGGAAGAACTACTTCTACCCGGACATGCCCAAGAACTATCAGATCTCCCAATACGACGAGCCGATCGCCATCAACGGATACCTCGAAGCACCGTTGGACGACGGCACCACCTGGCGGGTCGAGATCGAGCGCGCGCACATGGAGGAAGACACCGGCAAGCTCACCCATCTGGGCAGCGAGACCGGCCGCATCCACGGCGCGACGACCTCGCTGCTCGACTACAACCGCGCCGGAGTGCCGCTGATCGAAATCGTGACCAAACCCATCGTCGGTGCCGGCGCCCGCGCGCCGCAGATCGCCCGTGCCTACGTCACCGCATTACGAGACTTGTTGCGCGCCTTGGACGTATCGGACGTCAGGATGGACCAGGGTTCGATGCGTTGTGATTCCAACGTGTCGCTGATGCCGACCGGAACCACCGAGTTCGGCACCCGCACCGAGACGAAGAACGTCAACTCGCTGAAAAGCGTCGAGGTCGCCGTGCGCTACGAAATGCAGAGGCAGGGCGCCATCCTGGCGTCCGGCGGCCGGATCATCCAGGAAACCAGGCATTTTCACGAGGCGGGATATACCAGCCCGGGCCGCGCCAAGGAGACCGCGCAGGATTACCGCTATTTCCCCGAACCCGACCTGGAGCCTGTCGCACCCAGCCGGGAACTGGTCGACCAACTGCGCCAGACCATCCCGGAGCTGCCGTGGCTGACCCGCAAGAGGATTCAGCAGGAGTGGGGCGTTTCCGACGAGGTGATGCGCGATCTGGTCAACGCGGGCGCGGTGGAACTGGTCACCGAGACCGTCAAGCACGGCGCCGCCAGCGAGCAGGCGCGCGCTTGGTGGGGAAACTTCTTGGTGCAGAAGGCCAACGAGGCGAACATCGGGTTGGACGAACTGGCCATTACCCCGGCCCAGGTGGCCACGGTGATTGCACTCGTCGACGAGGGCAAGCTTTCCAACAAGCTGGCCCGTCAGGTCGTGGAGGGCGTGCTGGCCGGCGAGGGCGAACCCGAGCAGGTGATGACGTCGCGCGGCCTGGAACTGGTGCGCGACGATTCGGTGACCCAGGCCGCGGTCGACGAGGCGCTGGCCGCCAATCCCGATGTGGCGGAGAAGATCCGCGGCGGCAAGGTGGCCGCGGCCGGGGCGATCGTCGGCGCGGTGATGAAGGCCACCCGCGGGCAGGCCGATGCCGCTCGCGTGCGCGAACTGGTGCTGGCGGCCTGCGGCCAGAGTTGATGGGCGCCGCGCGGATCGCCCTCGCCCACCGCGAGTGTGCATTTCACGACGCGACACGCCGGTAACCCGTCGTGAAAATGCACATTTGGAGCAGATAGAAGACCTAGGTCTTGTCGTCGTTGTTGCGCGGGAAACCGCCACCCTGCGGGAACAGCGGGAACACCACGTCGTCGAGCTTCTCCGCGTCCCCGGCGGTCTTGTTGACCGTTGCGCCCCAAACGTTTCCATCCGGCGACATCCGCAGCGCCCACGCGTGGGCGTGGGTGTCCTTGCGCACCACGTCCGGTTCCCCGGTGACCGCACCCGTCGCCGGTGCCAGCCGCACGGCCACGGTCAGTTTGGTGTTGATCAGGTTGACCAGCACGGTCCCGTCCATCGCCGCGCAGCCCGCCACGCCGGGCTTGTCCGGCCAGGTCCACACCGTGGAGACCTCCGAGGTCTTGGTGATGCGCTGCAACCGATCCGCCGTCGGCGTGCGGTCGGCGACATAGAGGGAGCCGTCCACCGGGTCGATGCACAGGCCGCCGCCGGAGCCGACGCCCGACAGCGCCGTCGTGGGCGGCGCCTGGCCGATGGTGGTCGGCTGCTCGATGCGAAGGACCTTGCCCGCCAACGACTTGGGGTCGGCGGCCGCGGCCGGGTTGCCCGCGTCGCCCGTCATGACCACCAGCGTGGTGGGGCTGGTGAAGATCAGCGCTCCGGTATTGCCGTTGGCGCCTTTGGGGATACCGGTCAGGATGTCCTTGGGGATGTCGCCGTCGGCCACCCGGATCACCCGGTTGTCGGTCGGCGTGCTGATGTAGGCGTACATCAGCCGGTCTTGCGTGTAGGTCGGCGACAGCACGATGTCCATCAAGCCGCCGTCACCGGACGGGTCGACCGGGATGACGGTCTTCACCTTCGGCTCGGCGCTGACCGAGATCTCCTTGACGGCGCCGGTGGTGCGCTCGGCGACCAGCGCGGTTTTGCTGTCGGGCCCCATGATCAGGCCGCTGGTGCTCTCCAGGCAGCCCTGCATCACGCCGGGCGCCGGGCATGCCTTGGGGAACGGCGTGGGCGGCAACGGCGGCGGCGGGGGAGGCGTCGAGCTGGGTTGGGGCTTGAGTTCCGGGTTGGTGGTGAAGGGCTGCGACTGGGCGTCGTTGAACCGTGCGCACCCGCTCGCGAGCAGCACCACCGCGCACAGCGCGGCAAAGCCGCACCGAACCGAGCGCCCTAATCGCATGACCGACAGGCTACGGACAGGGCGGCCGCCACCGCCACACGCCCGCGCCTGGCCGCCTGACATGACGCGATCGGAACGCTTCTCGCGCGCGGGCGACGGCCGCGTCCGGCGACCGGAGTTCACCCGCTTCGGACGCCGCCGAGCCACGGGAAAGGCCGTTTCGGGACGATCCGGGCCGGTTTGGCGGGCAAACCACCGATTGCCTGGCGAAAGCGCCGCTCAAATCCCCAATTCAGCGGCAAATGCCCTTACCCTGACACGCGTGACCAGTCAATCGAATGACGGACATTGGCAGCGGCCCGGCGAATCCCCGGAGCCGGCCCCGGGACGCCCCGCGACGGCGCGCGTGGTCGACCCAGAAGACGATCTGACGCCCGTCGGTTACCCCGGCGACTTCAACCCCTCGACCGGAACCACAACCGTCATCCCCTACATGGGCGACCACGCCGCCGTGGGCGGGTCCAGGGCGACGGGTTACCACGTGCTCGACCAGCCGGAACCCCTGCCCTATGTGCAGCCGCAGTCGTCGCGGCACGCGGCCGCCGAGCCCGCCGAGATCGATGGGGACGAACACCACGGCCGGCTGCACGAGGTCGGCCGGCGCGGAACCCAGCATCTGGGTTTGCTGGTGCTGCGGGTCGGCCTCGGTGTCGTGCTGGCCGCCCATGGGTTGCAGAAGCTGTTCGGCTGGTGGGGCGGCTCGGGCGTGGGTGGGTTCAAGAACTCGCTGTCCGACGTCGGCTACCAGCACGCCGACATCCTCGCCTACGTCAGCGCCGGCGGCGAGCTCGTCGCCGGGGTGCTGCTGGTGCTGGGGCTGTTCACCCCGGTGGCCGCGGCCGGTGCGCTGGCTTTCCTGATCAACGGCATGCTGGCCACCATCACCGCGCGGCCGCATCCGCACACCCTCACCTATTTCCTACCGGACGGACACGAATACCAGATCACCCTGATCGTCATGGCGGTCGCGGTCATCCTGTGCGGGCCGGGCCGCTACGGTCTGGACGCGCGGCGCGGCTGGGCCCACCGGCCCTTCATCGGGTCGTTTGTCGCCCTGCTGGTCGGTATTGCGGCCGGCATCGCGGTGTGGGTCCTGCTCAACGGGGTCAACCCGATCGCCTGACGCTCAGGCATAGGGGTTGGGCACGCGCCCCGAGCTCGCCTCGGTCAGCTGCGGCAGCGTCGCGAAAGTCACCGCGGGCAGGCGCAGGTCAGCGCCGCTCTTGAGGTGCGCTCGGGCCCACGAACCCCGGTGGAAGCGCAGCCCGTCGATCTCATCCCAGTCCACCGTCCGGCTGCCCAGCAGCGTCCGGACGGTTACACCCCTGTCGTCGGCGACCGTGCGCAACCGGACGATCAGCGCCGAGAGCACCACCGGGATCACCAGCAGCGGCGCCGACGGCGGCCAGAGCATCACCGGAATCAGCAACCCGAGGGTCACGAAACCGACGGCCAGGTGGGCGATCGGGGAGACCTTGATCACGACGGGCGTGTGGGAAGACGAACCGGTAGCCACCCGACCATCATTTCACCCGCCGCGGGGACCGGATCCGCGCGCGGGCCGACCGTAGCGGATTTGACTGCTGAGCTGTGCGAAGGCTACCGTCGGACGTTATGGATACCGCCGGACAGCCCGGGATGCTCGTAGTAATTGGTCGGCGCGTTGGTGCCTGACTAGCCTCTCGGCATTTGAAGCTATCCAGACCAACGCGCAACCCTCGTGCAGCAGATGAGCTGTCGGGGGTTTTTTGTTGCCCCGAGCGAGATTCCCAGAGTGAATAAGGAACAAAGACAGTGAGCGCACCCACCAGGCAGCACGCCACACAGCCACAGCGTGCCGCCGACGTCGCCTCCGACGCGGCGGAAACCCCCGCCGCCACCCCCACCAAAAAGCCGAAACGTGTTGGGCCCGAGAAACTTACCGGCGCCCAGTCGGTGATCCGATCACTCGAGGAGCTCGGGGTCGAGGTCATCTTCGGCATTCCCGGCGGCGCCGTGCTGCCGGTCTACGACCCGCTGTTCGACTCGAAAAAGCTTCGCCACGTGCTGGTTCGCCACGAGCAGGGCGCTGGCCACGCGGCCAGCGGCTACGCGCACGCCACCGGCAAGGTCGGCGTCTGCATGGCGACCTCCGGCCCCGGCGCCACCAACCTGGTCACGCCGCTGGCCGACGCCCAGATGGACTCGGTGCCCGTCGTCGCCATCACCGGCCAGGTCGGTCGCACGCTGATCGGCACCGACGCCTTCCAGGAAGCCGACATCTCCGGCATCACGATGCCGATCACCAAGCACAACTTCCTGGTTCGCTCGGGCGACGAGATCCCCCAGGTCATCGCCGAGGCCTTCCACATCGCCTCCTCGGGGCGTCCCGGCGCGGTGCTCGTCGACATCCCCAAGGACGTGCTGCAGGGGCAGTGCACGTTCAGCTGGCCGCCGCGCATGGACCTGCCCGGCTACAAGCCGAACACCAAGCCGCACAACCGGCAGATCCGCGAGGCCGCCAAGCTGATCGCGGACGCCCGCAAACCGGTGCTCTACGTCGGCGGCGGCGTCATCCGCGGCGAGGCGACCGAGCAGCTGCGCGAACTGGCCGACCTGACCGGCATCCCGGTGGTCACCACCCTGATGGCGCGCGGCGCGTTCCCCGACAGCCATCGGCAGCACATGGGCATGCCCGGCATGCACGGCACCGTCGCCGCGGTGGCGGCGCTGCAGCGCAGCGACCTGCTGATCGCGCTGGGCACCCGCTTCGACGACCGCGTAACCGGGAAACTGGACACCTTCGCGCCGGAGGCCAAGGTCATTCACGCCGACATCGACCCGGCCGAGATCGGCAAGAACCGCCACGCCGACGTGCCGATCGTCGGCGACGTCAAAGCCGTCATCACCGACCTGATCGCGATGCTGCGGCACTACGAGCATTCCGGCACCGCGGCGATCCCAGACATGACCGAATGGTGGGCCTACCTGGACGGTGTCCGGTCCACCTACCCGCTGAGCTACGGCCCGCAGAGCGACGGCAGCCTCGGCCCGGAATACGTCATCGAGAAGCTGGGTCAGATCGCCGGCCCGGACGCGGTGTACGTGGCCGGGGTGGGCCAGCACCAGATGTGGGCGGCGCAGTTCATTTCGTATGAGAACCCGCGCACCTGGATCAACTCCGGCGGGCTGGGCACCATGGGATTCGCCATCCCGGCGGCCATGGGGGCCAAGATGGCCCGCCCGGAGGCGGAGGTCTGGGCCATCGACGGCGACGGTTGCTTCCAGATGACCAACCAGGAGCTGGCCACCTGCGCGATCGAAGGCGTGCCGATCAAGGTCGCGCTGATCAACAACGGCAACCTGGGCATGGTGCGCCAGTGGCAGACACTGTTCTACGAGGAGAGGTACTCGCAGACGGACCTCGCCACGCATTCGCATCGCATCCCGGACTTCGTGAAGCTGGCGGAGGCGCTGGGTTGCGTCGGATTGCGTTGCGAGCGTGAGGAAGACGTCGAGGACGTGATCAATCAGGCGCGCGCGATCACCGACCGTCCGGTGGTGATCGACTTCATCGTCGGCGCGGACGCGCAGGTGTGGCCGATGGTGGCCGCCGGCACCAGCAACGACGAGATCCAGGCCGCCCGCGGAATCCGCCCGCTGTTCGACGACGAGAGCGAAGGGCACGCCTGATGCACACGCACACGCTCTCGGTTCTGGTTGAGGACAAACCCGGTGTGCTCGCCCGCGTCGCGGCACTGTTCTCCCGGCGCGGTTTCAACATCGAGTCGCTGGCTGTCGGCGCCACCGAGCAGAAAGACATGTCGCGCATGACGATTGTGGTCAGCGCCGAGGAAACCCCTCTCGAGCAGATCACCAAGCAGCTCAACAAGCTGATCAACGTCATCAAGATCGTCGAGCTCGACGAGGGGGCCGCGGTATCGCGCGAGCTGGCGCTGATCAAGGTGCGCGCCGACGCCGGTAGCCGCAGCCAGGTGATCGAAGCGGTGAACCTGTTCCGCGCCAAGGTGATTGACGTTTCGCCCGAGGCGCTGACAATCGAGGCGACCGGTGACCGCGGCAAGATCGAGGCGCTGCTGCGGGTGCTGGAGCCGTTCGGGATCCGCGAAATCGTTCAATCGGGAGTGGTGTCGTTGTCCCGCGGTCCGCGCGGCATCACCACGGCCAAGTAACACACAAGGAGATATTCAACAGTGGCACTAGAAATGTTCTACGACGACGATGCAGACCTGTCGATCATCCAGGGCCGCAAGGTCGGCGTGATCGGATACGGCAGCCAGGGGCACGCGCACTCGCTGAGCCTGCGCGACTCCGGCGTGCAGGTGCGCGTCGGTCTGAAGGAGGGTTCGAAGTCGCGGGCCAAGGTGGAAGAGCAGGGCCTGGAGGTCGACACCCCCGCCGAGGTGGCCAAGTGGGCCGACGTCATCATGCTGCTCGCGCCCGACACCGCGCAGGCGGACATCTTCAAGAACGACATCGAGCCCAACCTCAAGCCCGGTGACGCGCTCTTCTTCGGGCACGGGCTCAACATCCATTTCGGACTGATCAAGCCGCCGGCCGATGTCACCGTCGCGATGGTCGCCCCGAAGGGGCCTGGCCACCTGGTGCGCCGCCAGTTCGTCGACGGCAAGGGCGTGCCCTGCCTGATCGCGGTGGACCAGGACCCGACCGGCAAGGGTGAGGCGCTGGCCCTGTCCTACGCCAAGGCCATCGGAGGCACCCGGGCCGGCGTCATCAAGACCACCTTCAAGGACGAGACCGAGACCGATCTGTTCGGTGAGCAGGCCGTGTTGTGCGGTGGCACCGAGGAATTGGTGAAGACCGGTTTCGACGTGATGGTGGAGGCCGGCTACCCGCCGGAGATGGCCTACTTCGAGGTGCTGCACGAACTCAAGCTGATCGTCGACCTGATGTACGAGGGCGGCATCGCCCGAATGAACTACTCGGTGTCCGACACCGCGGAGTTCGGCGGGTATCTGTCGGGACCGCGCGTCATCGACGCCGGCACCAAAGAGCGGATGCGAGAGATCCTGCGCGACATCCAGAACGGCGAATTCGTCAAGAAGCTGGTTGCCAACGTCGAAGGCGGCAACAAGCAACTGGAGCAACTGCGCAAGGAGAACGCCGAGCACCCCATCGAGGTGACCGGCAAGAAGCTGCGCGACCTGATGAGCTGGGTCGACCGGCCGATCACCGAGACGGCGTAGCGTCTGGCGGCCGGCCGCCGGCGCTCCGCGAAACATAAACCACGGCGACCGTTTACGGCGTGTCGCGTACGTGGTTTATGTGTCGCGGAGGCGGCCGGCCATCAGCACGACCCGGCGCGCCAGGTGATCCAGGGCATTCCCGGTCGCCTCGTCGAACTCGTGGATGTTGTCGTGGGTGGAGACCAGGCTCACCCCGTAGGGATTTCCGTCGACGAACTTCAGCGGGTCGGTGTATCCCGGTGGCACGATGATGCCGCCGAAATGCATCAGCGTGATGTAGAGCGACAGCAGCGTGGTCTCCTGGCCGCCGTGCAGGGTGTTGGACGACGTGAACGCCGCATAGACCTTGTCGGCGAGCTTGCCCTCGGCCCACAGCCCGCCCAGCGAGTCGAGGAAGTTGCGCAACTGCGCGGCGGGAGAGCCGAAGCGAGTCGGTGAACCGAAGATCACGGCGTCGGCCCACACGATGTCCTCACCGGTGGCCGCCGGAAGGTCCTTGGTCGCTTCGTAATTCGCGGTCCACGCCGCGTTCTGGGCGAACGATTCCGGGTCACGGGTTTCGGCGACGTGCCGCAGGCGCACTTCCGCGCCGGCAGACGCGGCCGCGGTCGCGACGCGTCGCGCCATCGCCGTGCCATGACCGGTGGCCGAATAGTAGATGATCGCGAGTTTGGTCACGAGCGCATCGTAGGGCCGCGACGGGCCCCGCCCCAAGCGCGCGTCGGCGCAGGTTAGGGCAGTGGCGAGCCCGTCGATGCCCGTCGCTGCCCGTCAAAGCCAGCCGATAGGCTGGCCGGGTGAATCTGCCTGTTGTATTGATCGCCGACAAACTCGCCCAATCGACCGTCGCCGCCCTGGGAGACCAGGTCGAGGTGCGCTGGGTAGACGGGCCGGACCGGGAGAAGCTGCTGGCCGCGGTGCCGGAAGCCGACGCGCTGCTGGTCCGCTCGGCCACCACCGTCGACGCCGAGGTGCTGGCGGCCGCCCCCAAGCTGAAGATAGTCGCGCGCGCCGGTGTCGGGCTGGACAACGTCGACGTGGACGCCGCGACCGAGCGGGGCGTCCTGGTGGTCAACGCCCCCACCTCCAACATCCACAGCGCCGCCGAGCACGCGTTGGCGCTGCTGCTGGCCGCCGCTCGGCAGATCCCGGCTGCCGACGCCTCGCTGCGCGAGCACACCTGGAAGCGGTCGTCGTTCAACGGCACCGAGGTCTTCGGCAAGACGGTCGGAGTGGTGGGGCTGGGCCGCATCGGGCAGTTGGTCGCCCAGCGGCTGACGGCCTTCGGCACCCACCTCATCGCCTACGACCCCTACGTCTCGCCGGCCCGGGCCGCGCAGCTGGGCATCGAACTGCTGCCGCTCGACGACCTCCTCGGCCGCGCCGACTTCATCTCGGTGCACCTGCCGAAGACGCCCGAGACGGCGGGCCTGATCGGCAAGGAGGCGCTGGCCAAGACCAAACCGGGCGTCATCATCGTCAACGCCGCCCGCGGCGGCCTGATCGACGAGGCCGCGCTGGCCGAAGCGGTCAGCAGCGGGCACGTCCGCGCGGCCGGTATCGACGTCTTCGCGAAGGAGCCGTGCACCGACAGCCCGCTGTTCGGGCTGCCGCAGGTGGTGGTCACACCGCATCTGGGGGCATCCACCGCGGAGGCACAGGACCGGGCCGGCACCGACGTCGCGGAAAGCGTGAAACTCGCTCTGGCCGGCGAATTCGTTCCCGATGCGGTCAACGTCGGCGGCGGCGTGGTCAACGAAGAGGTGGCGCCCTGGCTGGACCTGGTGCGCAAGCTCGGGGTGCTGGCCGCCTCGTTGTCCGACGGGCCGCCGCTCTCGGTGTCGGTGCAGGTGCGCGGCGAGCTGGCCTCCGAAGATGTTGAGGTGCTGAAGCTTTCGGCCCTGCGCGGGTTGTTCTCGGCGGTGGTCGAGGGTCCGGTCACTTTCGTCAACGCGCCGGCGTTGGCCGAAGAACGCGGCGTCTCCGCCGAGCTCACCAAGGCCTCGGAGAGCCCGAACCACCGCAGCGTCGTCGACGTGCGCGCCGTCACCTCCGACGGCTCGGCCGTCAACGTGGCCGGCACGCTGTCCGGGCCGCAGTTGGTGGAAAAGATCGTGCAGATCAACGGCCGCAACTTCGATCTGCGCGCCCGGGGCACCAACCTGGTGATCAACTACGTCGATGCGCCCGGCGCGCTGGGCAAGATCGGCACCCTGCTCGGCTCGGCGGGCGTGAACATCCAGGCCGCTCAACTCTCCGAGGACGCCGAGGGTCCCGGGGCGACCATTCTGCTGCGGCTGGACCAGGACGTGCCGAGCGAGGTGCGCTCGGCGATCGGTGCCGCCGTGGGCGCCAACAAGCTTGAGGTGGTCGATCTGTCGTGAAACTCGCTGTTATCGGCGGCGACGGTATCGGGCCGGAAGTGACGGCCGAGGCGCTCAAGGTCCTTGACGCGGTGCTGCCCGGCGTGGAGAAGACGGATTACGACTTGGGCGCGCGGCGTTTTCACGCCAGCGGTGAGCTGCTGCCGGAATCGGTGCTCGCCGAGCTGCGCCAGCACGACGCCATCCTGCTCGGCGCGATCGGCGATCCGTCGGTGCCCAGCGGCGTGCTGGAGCGGGGTCTGTTGCTGCGCCTGCGTTTTGAGCTGGATCATCACGTCAACCTGCGGCCGGGCCGGCTCTATCCCGGTGTGAGCAGCCCGTTGGCCGGAGACCCGCACATCGACTTCGTGGTGGTCCGCGAGGGCACCGAAGGCCCCTACACCGGTACCGGCGGCGCGATCCGCACCGGGACGCCGCACGAGGTGGCCACCGAGGTGAGCCTGAACACCGCCTTCGGTGTGCGCCGCGTGGTGGCCGACGCGTTCGCGCGCGCCCGGCGTCGTCGCAAACACCTGACGCTGGTGCACAAGACCAACGTGCTGACCTTCGCCGGGAAGCTGTGGTCGCGGATCGTGGCCGAGGTCGGGGCGGACTACCCGGACGTCGAGGTCGCCTACCAACACATCGACGCCGCCACCATCTTCATGGTCACCGACCCGGGACGCTTCGACGTGATCGTCACCGACAATCTGTTCGGTGACATCATCACCGACTTGGCGGCGGCGGTGTGCGGCGGAATTGGGTTGGCCGCCAGCGGAAATATCGACGCCACCCGGACCAACCCGTCGATGTTCGAGCCGGTGCACGGCAGCGCGCCCGACATCGCCGGTCAGGGCATAGCCGATCCGACCGCGGCCATCATGTCGGTGTCGTTGCTGCTCGCCCACCTCGGGGAGGACGACGCCGCTAGGCGGGTGGATCGGGCCGTTGAGGCCTATCTGGCAACGCGCGGGAACGAACGGCTCGCCACCAGCGAAGTCGGCGAACGGATTGCCGCCGGGCTGTAGTTTCCAGCCCGGGCGGCAGCAACCGCGCCGGAACCAGCGGCACCGCGACCGCCGGGAACAGTCCGCACAATATCCACGCGTTCGGGTATTTCGCGGCGGTGATCAACGCCCCGAACAGCGGCGGCGCGGCTGCCGCGAACACCCGCTGGGTGGTGTTCTGGATGCCCAGGGCGCGCCCGCTCCAGAACGGCCCGGCGTATTCGGTGATGGCCGTCGCCTCCAAACCGTTGTCCAGCACGGCGATCACCGAGATCGCGACCATCAGGGGCGCCTGATAACTCGAACTCAGAAAGTCCGCCCAGGCCAGGAGGAAGAGGGTGACGGCGGCGGCCGCCGCGATGAGGCGGACCGGCCGCATTCGAGAGCCGACGCGGTCGGACCAACGGCCCACCAGGACCCGGCCGATCGCGCCCAGCAGCTGGGAAAGGGTGACCAGACTGCCGGCCGCCGCCACCGACCAGTGCAGGTTCTTGATCAGCCACACCAGCATGAAGGTGACGGTCACCGTCTGCGGAACCATCAACAGCCCGGCCACCGTGTGAATTCGCCACAGTGCCAACGACCCTCGGTAGGGGTTGGCGAGTTCGGAATCGCTGGCCTTCTCCCTGGGCTTGCGGGGCGGGTCGATGATGCCGACCGCGCTCGCCGCCGCTCCCAGCGCGCACGCCAAGGCCGTGAACTTCAGCCCAGCAGCCGGCCCGTGCTCGCCCAGCTCGGGAATCACCAGCGCCCCCAGGGCGATTCCGAGGGGCTGCGCGGTTTGGCGAAACCCCATGGCCAAACCGCGCTGCTGCGGCGGGAACCACGCCGACACCAACCGCCCGCCGGCGGTGTTGCAGCTGGCCGCGGCCATGCCTCCGAGAAACAAGTAGACGGCCATCAGCACCATCGAATGGGCCGACGCCGCGGCGTAGGCCGCTGCCGCGGTGAGCACCAAACCCGCTGCCATGACTTCCCGCTCGCCTACGCGGTCCAGCACGTAGCCCCACAGCACCAGCGTGACCACCATGCCCCAGCTCGGCATCGACGACAGCAGACCGGCTTCCCCGAGTGGGATTCCGCGCGCCGCTTGGAGCGAGGGGATCAGGAACGCGATGCCGTTGATGAAGAGGAAGGAACTCGCGGTGGCGACCAGCGACACGACCATGATGGACCAGCGGGCGCCCGCGCCCAGTTCACGCGTGGTGGCCGGCCCCGTGTGCATTCCTCATGCTTGCATATGCGCCGGAAACCGCTGGTAATGCTCGTGTGCCTGCCGCCATTGCGATGCCGCAACCGCTCATCAGTAGGCTCAACGAAATGCGCCTTGGTCGAATCGCCAGCCCGGACGGTGTCGCCTTCGTCAGCATCGAGGGCGACCTCGCCGATCCCGCCGCGATGGTCGCCCGCGAGATCGCCGAGCATCCCTTCGGCACGCCGAACTTCACCGGCCGGTCATGGCCGCTGGCCGATGTGCGGCTGCTGGCCCCGATACTGGCCAGCAAGGTGGTCTGCATCGGCAAGAACTACACCGATCACATCGCGGAAATGGCCGAACTCACCGGTCCGGCGGCGCCGGATCCGATCATCTTCCTC
The DNA here is from genome assembly GCF_001667665.1 of Mycobacterium sp. E342. NCBI lineage: Bacteria > Bacillati > Actinomycetota > Actinomycetes > Mycobacteriales > Mycobacteriaceae > Mycobacterium > Mycobacterium sp. E342. The sequence goes on along the minus strand of NZ_LZJM01000267.1, from coordinate 16,868 downwards.
AAGCCCAACACGGCCATCATCGGCCCGAACGTACCGATTCGCTTGCCCGCCAACGCATCACCGGTGCATTTCGAGGGGGAGCTGGCTGCCGTCATCGGGCGGCCCTGCAAGGACGTCTCCGCAGCGCAGGCCGCGGACAGCATTCTCGGTTACACCATCGGGAACGACGTGTCCGCCCGCGACCAACAGAAGTCCGACGGCCAATGGACCCGCGCCAAAGGGCACGACACCTTCTGCCCGGTGGGGCCGTGGATCGTCACCGACGTCGACCCGTCGGATCTCGAGATACGAACCGAGGTCAACGGCGAAGTGAAGCAACACAGCCGGACCTCGCTGATGATCCACGACGTCGGCGCCATCGTCGAATGGATCTCGGCCGTGATGACCCTGCTGCCCGGCGACCTCATCCTCACCGGGACGCCCGCAGGAGTCGGTCCGATCGAGCATGGCGACACCGTCTCCATCACCATCGAAGGGATCGGAACGCTCACCAATCCCGTGCTCCGTAAGGGAAAGCCGTGACAGCCGAAACGAAAGTCCGCGTCAGGTTCTGCCCGTCGCCCACGGGCACCCCGCACGTCGGCATGGTCCGCACCGCGCTGTTCAACTGGGCCTATGCCCGGCACACCGGGGGCACCTTCGTCTTTCGCATCGAGGACACCGACGCCGAACGCGACACCGAGGAAAGCTATCTGGCCCTGCTCGACGCGCTGCGCTGGCTCGGCCTCGACTGGGACGAGGGCCCCGAGGTCGGCGGACCCTACGGCCCCTACCGGCAGTCGCAGCGCAAGGAGATCTACCGCGACGTGGTGGCCAAACTGCTCGAAGCCGGTGAGGCCTACTATGCGTTCTCCACGCCGGAAGAGGTTGAGGCGCGCCACATCGCGGCGGGCCGCAATCCCAAACTGGGATACGACAACTTCGACCGGCACCTGACCGATGCCCAGCGCGCCGCGTTCCTGGCCGAGGGCCGCAAGCCGGTGGTGCGGCTACGGATGCCCGACGAGGACCTCGCCTGGAACGACCTAGTGCGCGGGACCACCACCTTCGCCGCGGGCAGCGTGCCGGACTTCGCGCTGACCCGCGCCAACGGAGATCCGTTGTACACCTTGGTCAACCCCTGCGACGACGCGCTGATGAAAATCACCCACGTGCTGCGCGGCGAGGACCTGCTGCCCTCGACGCCGCGCCAGCTCGCGCTGTACCAGTCGCTGATCCGGATCGGCGTCGCCGAGCGCGTCCCGGAGTTCGCCCACCTGCCAACGGTATTGGGGGAGGGCACCAAGAAGCTCTCGAAGCGCGACCCGCAGTCGAATCTGTTCGCCCACCGCGACCGGGGCTTCATCCCGGAAGGGCTGCTCAATTACCTTGCGTTGCTGGGTTGGGCCATCGCCGACGACCATGACCTGTTCAGCCTCGACGAGATGGTGGCCGCCTTCGACGTCGTCGACGTCAATTCCAACCCGGCGCGGTTCGACCAGAAGAAGGCCGACGCGCTCAACGCCGAGCACATCCGGATGCTCGAGCCGGCGGATTTCGCGGGCCGGCTGCGCGACTACTTCGGCGCCCACGGCCATCGGCTCGGGTTGGCTGACGCCGCGTTCGCCGTCGCCGCCGACCTGGTGCAGACCCGTATCGTCGTGCTCGCAGACGCGTGGGACCTGCTGAAGTTCCTCAGCGACGACGAATACGCCATCGACCCCAAGGCCGCCGCCAAGGAGCTCGGCGCGGACGCGGCCGCGGTACTCGACGCCGCGCTCGTCGCGCTGGAGGGCGCGACGGACTGGACCACCGCGCACATCGAGTCCGCCCTCAAGGCGGCGCTCATCGAAAATCTGGGCCTCAAACCGCGCAAGGCGTTCGGTCCGATCAGGGTTGCCGCCACGGGAACGACAATCAGCCCGCCGTTGTTCGAATCACTGGAGCTGCTCGGACGTGACCGCAGCCTGCTGCGGTTACGCGCCGCGCGGGAAGCGGTCGGCGGATAAGGCTTGGGCCTCTCGAAGGCCTCGAAGGCGTCGCGGACCTCGCGTGCGGATTGTGTCCCGAGTCTTTGGTAGTCTGCTCTGCGGCTCACAAAGCCGACAACGGCTGGCAGCGGCGGTCTTCCGAGCGGCGTGATACGGCTCCGGACGGGCGTTGACCAGCGGTTTTAGGCAGCCGATGGGGTATGGTGTAATTGGCAACACAGCTGATTCTGGTTCAGCCATTCTAGGTTCGAGTCCTGGTACCCCAGCAAAACGTCACCACCTCAAGCGATTAGGTGGGCTTCCGAGTGTGAGCTATGCTGGCACTCCGGATCGTGTCTGGCCCCGTCGTCTAGCGGCCTAGGACGCCGCCCTCTCACGGCGGTAGCGTGGGTTCGAATCCCATCGGGGCTACAAACAAACTACTGACCGGTCCCCAGCACGGCCGGGGCCGTGGAGCCACCCACCGGCATGGCCGGCAGCCCGAGTTTGCGATGGTCCCACGAGCGGGAGCGCCGGGCGACGATGCGCACGCAGACGCGCTTGTTCATCATCTGCTCGACAAAGGGCTTCATCTCGTCGCTGTACGGGCCGGTGTAGCGCTCGAACACGCTGACGCCGACCCGGTGCGAGACGGCGGGATCGTCGACGATCTCCGCGACGCCTTCGAATGACACTCCGCGCAACGTGTCGTAGGTGTCGCCGTCCTCGATCAGGAAGCTCACCCGCGGATCGCGTTTGAGGTTGACCGCCTTCTGCGACTTGGCCTTGGTCTCAAGCCAGATCTCGCCGTCCACGACGGCGTACCACATCGCGGTCAGATGCGGCTGGCCGTCGGGACCGACGGTGGCCAGCGTGCCGGTGCGGCTCTTGACGACGAAATCGGCGATCTCGTCTTCCGACATGACGATGCTCGCGCGCTGATTGGTTCCCATGGCGGTCAGTCTGTCAGGCTGCCCGGCGACGGTGCGCGCTGGTCGCCGAGACGCTTCTCGCGCGCGACGTTTCAGAGCCGGCGGGTGAGCGCCTCGGCCGCGGAAATGAGATCCGCGGCCCAGCGCGCTCCCGGACGCCGGCCGATCCGGTCGACGGGTCCCGACACCGAGATCGCGGCGACGACGGCTCCGCGGCCGTCGCGCACGGGAACCGACACGCTCGCCACCCCGGGCTCCCGCTCGGCCACGCTTTGCGCCCAGCCGCGGCGCCGCACTTCGGCCAGGGTGCGCTCGGTGAACTTCGCCGACGGCAGCACCGCCTTTTGCGTCGCAACGTCGCTGTGGGCCAGCAGCACCTTGGCACCCGAGCCCGCGGTCATCGGCAAGCGCGCCCCGACCGGGACCGTATCGCGAAGGCCCGCAGCGGGTTCCAGGGCCGCCACGCAGACTCGTGTGGTGCCCTCGCGGCGGTACAGCTGCACGCTCTCCCCGGTGGTCTCGCGCAGCAGGGGGAGCACCCCCGCGCTGGCGGCCAGCAGTGGGTCGTTGACATGGGCGGCGAGCTCGGTGACGGCCGGACCGAGTCGCCAGCGCCCCTCGTCGTCACGCGCCAGCAGGCGATGGACTTCCAGCGCGGCGGCCAACCGGTACGCGGTGGCCCTGGGCAATCCGGTCCGCTCGCACAGTTCGGCCAACCCGCAGGGGGATTGGGCGATGGTGTGCAGGATGCTGACGGCTTTGTCGAGAACGCCGATGCCGCTATGCTGTCTCACAAGGAGATACTAGCGTCTCGCATTCTGAGATCACAGCCCATGGTCGATCGACGAGCCGCGCATGAGGGGAATAGAGGCGAATTTCAGATGGGATCCGGCAAGCCGCGCACCCTGGCCGAAAAGGTGTGGGACGACCACGTTGTGGACAAAGGGGGCGCTGACGCGCCCGACCTGATCTACATCGACCTGCATCTGGTGCACGAGGTCACCAGCCCGCAGGCTTTCGACGGGCTACGCCTGGCCGGACGACCGGTGCGACGGCCCGATCTGACGCTGGCCACCGAGGATCACAACGTGCCCACCATCGACATCGACAAGCCGATCGCCGACCCGGTGTCACGCACCCAGGTCGAGACGTTGCGCCGCAACTGCGCCGAATTCGGCGTTCGGCTCTACCCGATGGGCGACATCGAGCAGGGCATCGTGCATGTCGTCGGGCCGCAATTGGGCCTCACCCAACCGGGAATGACGATCGTCTGTGGTGATAGTCACACGTCGACGCACGGCGCGTTCGGCGCACTGGCGATGGGCATCGGCACCTCGGAGGTCGAGCACGTGCTGGCGACCCAGACGTTGCCGCTGCGGCCGTTCAAGACCATGGCGGTCAATGTCGACGGCGAACTGCCCACCGGCGTGACGGCCAAGGACATCATTCTGGCCTTGATCGCCAAGATCGGCACCGGCGGCGGGCAGGGTCACGTCATCGAATACCGCGGCAGCGCCATCCAATCGCTGTCGATGGAAGGCCGGATGACGATCTGCAACATGAGCATCGAGGCCGGCGCCCGGGCCGGCATGGTGGCGCCGGACGCGACCACCTACGAATTCCTGCGCGACAAGCCGCACGCGCCGCAGGGTGCGCAGTGGGACGCGGCGATGCGCTATTGGCAGCAGCTGCACACCGACCCCGGCGCCGCCTTCGACACCGAGGTCCACCTCGACGCGGCATCGCTGAGCCCGTTCGTGACCTGGGGCACCAACCCCGGGCAGGGCGTGCCGCTGGCCGGGGCCGTACCCGACCCGGAGCTGATGACCGGCGACGCCGAGCGGCAGGCCGCCGAGAAAGCGTTGGCTTACATGGACCTTCGTCCGGGCACTCCGATGCGCGACATCGCGGTCGACACCGTGTTCGTTGGCTCTTGTACCAACGGTCGTATCGAAGACTTGCGGGTGGTCGCCGACGTGCTGCGCGGCCGCAAGCTGGCCCCCGGGGTGCGGATGCTCGTGGTGCCCGGGTCCATGCGGGTGCGCGCTCAGGCCGAAGCCGAAGGGCTGGGCGAGGTTTTCACCGCCGCGGGCGCCGAGTGGCGACAGGCGGGCTGCTCGATGTGTCTGGGGATGAATCCGGACCAGCTGGCGCCGGGTGAACGCTGCGCGGCGACCTCCAACCGCAACTTCGAAGGGCGCCAGGGGAAAGGCGGCCGGACGCATTTGGTGTCTCCGGCCGTTGCCGCCGCGACCGCAGTTCGCGGCACATTGTCCGCCCCGGCCGATTTGAACTGACGTAATCGAGAAGAACGGATGACCATGGAAGCATTTCACACCCACACCGGTATCGGTGTGCCGTTGCGGCGGTCCAATGTCGACACCGATCAGATCATTCCGGCGGTGTATTTGAAGCGGGTCACCCGAACCGGTTTCGAGGACGGGCTGTTCGCCAGCTGGCGCTCGGATCCGTCATTCATCCTCAACCTCAGTCCCTTTGACCGGGGGTCGGTCCTGGTCGCCGGGCCCGATTTCGGCACCGGCTCGTCGCGCGAGCACGCGGTGTGGGCGCTCATGGACTACGGGTTTCGGGTGGTCATCTCGTCTCGATTCGGTGACATCTTCCGGGGCAACGCCGGCAAGGCGGGGCTCTTGGCGGCCGAGGTCTCCCAAGACGGCGTGGAACTGCTTTGGAAGCTCATCGAGCAGAGCCCGGGACTGGAAATCACTGCCAATCTTCAAGATCGAAATATCACCGCGGGAACGACGGTGTTGCCGTTCAAGATTGACGACCACACGGCCTGGCGACTCCTCGAAGGACTCGACGATATAGCCCTTACGCTGCGGAAACTCGACAAAATCGAGTCATACGAGGCCGCCTATCCGCAGTGGAAACCGCGCACTCTGCCCGCCTCCTGAACGGTCGAGAAGGGCGGAATTTCTTCTCGCTCACCTAACTAAACCGGCCCGATTTCCACGTGCCGCCACCGGTCAAGGGCGGCAACCGGATTGCGAAACCGCCGATTGTCTGACCCTGAAATTGCGCGTGGCTCTTGGAAATTTGCTGGGTGAGGGTTTACCGTGTGCTCTAGTCGGTTCAAATCGAGGACCACTAGCGTCGGAGGGATTGGATGAATAAGGCAGAGCTCATTGATGTGCTCACACAGAAATTGAACACCGACCGGCGGCAGGCGACCGCCGCCGTCGAGAACGTCGTCGACACCATTGTGCGTGCGGTGCACAAGGGCGACAGTGTGACGATCACCGGGTTCGGTGTGTTCGAGCAACGGCGTCGCGCGGCCCGGGTGGCCCGCAACCCGCGTACCGGCGAGACGGTGAAGGTGAAGCCGACCTCCGTCCCGGCGTTCCGGCCCGGTGCTCAATTCAAAGCGGTTGTCTCTGGCGCACAGCGTCTCCCGTCGGAAGGACCTGCAGTGAAGCGTGGTGTAGTGGCAAGCGGCGCGGCCAAGAAGACCGCGGCGAAGAAGGCTCCCGCCAAGAAGGCCGCGGCGAAGAAGGCCGCTCCCGCCAAGAAGGCTCCGGTCAAGAAGGCAGCGACCAAGGCTCCGGTCAAGAAGGCCGCGACCAAGGCCCCGGCCAAGAAGGCCGCGACGAAGGCCCCGGCCAAGAAGACCGTGGCGAAGAAGGTTGTGGCGAAGAAGGTCGTGGCGAAGAAGGCGGCGACCAAGGCTCCGGCCAAGAAGGTCGCGGTCAAGAAGGCGCCCGCCAAGAAGGCCACCGCGCGTCGCGGTCGCCGTTAAGGCAGCAGTCACTCTCTAGACGCGAATACCCTTCGGGTGGCAGCGATGCGCCCGAAGGGTATTTGCGTGTTATGCCCGCACGTTGGCGGCCAGCGCCCCGCCGATGTGATCGGCTGCCACCAGTCGACCGCCCGACAGTGACAGCACCCAGGCGCTGCCCTTGTGGTTGCGCGACTTGTCGGGGCGCACCCCGTCCCGTGCGCACCACCAGGCGATCAGGTCCGGGATCACCTTGCCCTGTGTGCAAATGACCGGCGTCCCTTGCTGCTCGGCGATGGCCAGCATCCGGTGGCGGGCGCGTTTGGGGCTCTTGGCGTAGGCCTCCTCGGTGAGGGCGGGCTCATTGTGCACGGCGACGCCCAATTCCGCCGCGAGCGGTTCCACCGTCTGGTGGCAGCGCAGGCGGTCGGCCGCGTACACGTCGGTGGCGCCGAAGGCCAGCAGCTGCGGAACCAGCGCCTCGGCTTGTGCACGGCCCCGCTTGTCCAGCGGGCGCTGGGTGTCGTCGCCTTTGAAGCGCGATTTCCTGCCGGCGGTGCCGTGCCGGACCACGAGCACGGTATGCGTGTCAGCGGGATGTTTCATGAAGTGGCGCAACATTTTTCGGTCATGAGAATAGGTGAGCATGTTCAGCGCGTCCGGCACCGGCACCCACACCAATTCGTCGACCTCGTTGCCGGGGGTGAAGTCGCCGCCGGTGCTGCGCGCCGCCCAGTAGTAGACCTTCTTGACGCCCGCCTCGATCGGGTAGCTCACCATGTCCAGCCGCCTGCCCAGCACCCCGTGCTGACCCGTCTCCTCGCACACTTCGCGGACCGCGGCGACGGGCGCCGTCTCGCCCGGGTCCACTTTGCCCTTGGGCAGTGACCAGTCGTCGTAGCGGGGGCGGTGGATCACCGCGATCTCGAGGCCGGGGTTGGACGAATCAGTCGGCCGCCACAAGACCGCTCCGGCGGCATACACGATGCGGCTTCCCGGACGCCGAGCGGTGGACGAACTCTTGGTCGGCAACTCAACTCCTGCAGGTCAATTCGGTCGGGCCGAGCGCGTATCGCGGTGCGGCCGGAAATCAACCGTAAATCACCACGCAGAGGGTTACGGAGTGCGGTGCCGCTCCATCAACGACACTTGGTGGTCGCGTACGCTGTGCCCGTCCTGCGGCGACGCGATCCACTGCCCGTCGGGTCCCAGCTCCCAGCACCGGGTCGACGGGTCCAGCGCGGACTCGAACAAGTCGTCCAGGTACGAGGTCAGCCTCGGGTCCTTGACCTGAACGAGCGCCTCGACGCGCCGGTCGAGGTTGCGGTGCATCATGTCTGCGCTGCCGATCCAGAACTCGTTGATGCGATTGAAATGCATGATGCGGGAATGCTCCAGGAAGCGGCCGAGAATCGAACGGACCGCGATGTTCTCCGAGAATCCTTCGGCGCGGGGGCGCAGCGCGCAGATCCCGCGTACCACCACCTCCACCCGCACATCGGCCATCGACGCGCGGTAGAGCGCGTCGATCACCTGCTCGTCGACGAGCGCGTTCATCTTGAGGCGGATCCGCCCGCCGCCGTGTTCGCGGTGCGCGGCGATCTCGCGCTCGACGCGCTCGATGATGCCGGTGCGAATCCCGTGCGGGGCCACCAGGAGGTTGCGGTAGGAGACCTTGCGCGAGTAGCCGGTAAGCGAATTGAACAGATCCGTCAGATCCGCCCCGATCTCGGGCGAGGCCGTCAGCAGGCCTACGTCCTCGTACAGTCGCGCCGTCTTGCCGTTGTAGTTGCCGGTGCCGATGTGGCAGTAGCGGCGGATCGCCGAACCCTCGCGCCGGACCACCAGGCAGGTCTTGCAGTGCGTCTTGAGCCCGACGTACCCGTAGACGACGTGCACGCCCGCCTGTTCCAGCTCGCGCGCCCAGCGGATGTTGGCCTGCTCGTCGAAGCGCGCCTTGATCTCCACGAGCGCCACCACTTGCTTGCCGGCCTCGGCGGCATTGATGAGCGCCCGAACGATCGGCGAATCACCGGATGTGCGGTACAGCGTCTGCTTGATCGCCAGCACATTGGGGTCGGCTGCGGCCTGCTCGATGAATCGCTGCACGCTGGTGGAGAACGACTCATACGGATGATGCAGCAGCACATCGCCTTCGCGCAGCGTCGCGAAGATGCTCCTGGGCGTCTCGCGGTCGACGAACGCGGGACTGGTGGCCGGAACGAACGCCGGGTCCTTCAGCGCCGGCCGGTCGAGGCTGTACACCTGCCACAGCGACGACAGATCGAGCAGGCCGGGCACCTCGATGACGTCACCGGGATTCACGTCGAGTTCGCGCAGCAGCAGTTCCAGCATGCTCTCGGTCATGTCGTTGGCGATCTCGAGCCGCACCGGCGACCCGAACCGCCTGCGCGCCAACTCCCGTTCCAGCGCTTGCAGCAGGTCCTCGTCGCGGTCCTCTTCGACCTCGTAGTCCGCGTTGCGGGTAATGCGGAAAGCGTGGTGCTGGACGATCTCCATGCCCGGGAACAACACCGGCAGGAAGGCCGCGATCAGCTCTTCCATTGGCAGGTAGCGAATTATGGCAGGGCCTTCGCCGTCGTCCGTATCGCGTGCGCCCAGTTCGACGAAGCGGTCCACGTTGTTGGGCACCTTCACGCGCGCGAAGTGCTGGCCGCCGTCCTCGGGCTGGCGGACCATGACCGCCAGGTTCAGGCTCAGCCCACTGACGAAGGGGAAGGGATGCGCCGGATCGACGGCGAGCGGCGTGAGCACGGGAAAGACCTGTTCGTGGAAATAGGTCGACAGTTCGTCGCGCTCACCCTGATCCAAATCGGCCCACGTGACTATATGTATGCCTTCCTCGGCGAGCGCCGGGCGCACCGAATCGAGGAACACCCGCGCGTGCCGGGTCGCGATTCGCTGCGTCTGCTCGCCGATGAGGGCCAGTTGCTCGCGCGGGGTCAGTCCGTCGGCCGAACGCACCGACAGTCCCATCTCGTCGCGGCGCTTGAGGCCGGCGACGCGCACCATGTAGAACTCGTCGAGGTTGGAGGCGAAGATCGCCAGAAACTTGGCTCGCTCTAACAGCGGCAACGAGTTGTCCGCGGCGAGCGCCAGCACGCGGGCGTTGAAGTCCAGCCAGCTCAGCTCCCGGTTGAGGTAGCGGTCCTCCGGCAGGTCGGTGAGCGCCGCCGGTGTCGCGGCGGGCGGCGCCGTCACGGCCGAGTCGCCGTGATGCCACAAGTTCTCGTCGGGGCGCGCCTCAGCTTCGGTTTCAGTCACCCTGCGATCATTGCTCATCACGCGCCGATGCTGCTAGCGCTCGACGGACATCCATTCGCCGTTGGGGCGACGTTCACCCCGGGGACAGGTGTGCCGTGGCGCGGTCGAGGTCACTGTTGCGCGAGAGCCCGGGCGGTCGCCGCCCCAACCCCGAGCCGGCGGGCGGCGGCGAGGTCGTCGGGGGTGTCGACGTCGCAGCGCAGGCCCGGCCACGCGCCGGTCAATTCGATTGCTCCCGAACGTCGGTGCCGCGCCGACGAATCGGCTCCGAATTGCGGATCGAGTGGGGCGCCGAACGCGAAGAGGGCGGCGGTCCCCGTCGCCAGCCGGTCGGCGACAAAGCTGCGCCGGTGATGCCTCGCGGCGGCGATCGCCTCAGCCAGCTCCTGCGTCTGCAGCGCCGGCAAATCCCCTTGCAGCACAATGATGTTCGGGAATGAACCGGCCACGGTCCGCTCCGCGGTGGCGATGGCGTTGTTCAGCGGGTCGCCATGCCCCTGGGGCGTCGGGTCGGCCAGCACGTCCGCGCCCAGCTCGGTCGCCGCCGCGGCCGCGGCCTCGTCGGGCGTGATCACACTGATCGAACCGAGTGAGCCGACGCGTCGCGCGGCGGTCAGGGTGTCGATCAACATGGCCAACACCACGCTCTCCCGCGTGCGCGCCGAGAACACGGGGGCCAGCCTGGTCTTGGCCGCCGCCAACCGTTTCACGGCGATGATCAAGGCGATGTCTTTTCCCGTGCCGTCGGCTCGTGTGCCGCTCATGACATGTCATCCTGCCAGCGAGCCGCGCTAGCTCGCGTGACGGCCGGTCCGTCGCTGATCTAGGGTGTAGCGGCTGCAAGACGCTGGAGACGACGCATGGGGGTGGTGGATGGCCGGCACGCCTGCCAGTTCGACGGGCGTCGTCGCGGTCATGGGTGCCGGGGCGTGGGGCACCGTGCTGGCCAAGGTGCTCGTGGAGGCCGGCGGACCGGAGACGACGGTCACCCTGTGGGCCCGTCGATCCGACGTCGCCGACCGGATCAATGCCACCCGGTCCAACCCCGACTATCTGCCCGACACGGTGCTGCCGGCGGGCATCCGCGCCACCACCGACGCGGCGGATGCGCTCGACGGCGCCTCGACGGTGCTGCTGGCGGTGCCCGCGCAGACGATGCGCGCCAATCTCGAAGGGTGGGTGCCGGTGCTGCCCGAGGGGGCCACCCTGGTCAGCCTGGCCAAAGGCATCGAGCTGGGCACCCTGATGCGGATGAGTCAGGTCATCGTGTCGGTGACCGGCGTCGACCCGGCTCAGGTCGCGGTGATCTCGGGACCCAACCTCGCCAGCGAGATCGCCGAATGCCAGCCCGCCGCCACCGTGGTCGCGAGCAGCGACTCCGGCCGCGCCGTCGCCCTGCAGCGCATGCTGAACACCGGGTACTTCCGCCCCTATACCAATAGCGATGTCGTCGGCACCGAGATCGGCGGGGCGTGCAAGAACGTCATCGCGCTCGCCTGCGGCATGGCGGCCGGCGTCGGGCTGGGGGAGAACACCGCGGCGGCGATCATCACCCGCGGTCTGGCGGAGATCATGCGGCTGGGCATCGCGCTCGGCGCCAAGGGCGCCACGCTGGCCGGGCTGGCCGGCGTGGGTGACCTGGTCGCGACGTGCACCTCGCCGTATTCACGCAATCGGTCGTTCGGCGAACGCCTGGGTCGCGGCGGGACCATGGAGTCGGCGATGCAGGCCCGGGACGGGCACGTCGTCGAGGGCGTGACGTCGTGCGAGTCGGTGCTGGCGCTCGCCTCCAGTTACGACGTCGAGATGCCGCTGACCGACGCCGTACACCGGGTCTGCCACAAGGGACTGTCGGTGGACGAGGCGATGGCCCTGCTGCTGGGACGCAGGACCAAGCCCGAGTGACTCCGCGCGGTCACCGAAACCCCAGCTGGCGGCCCGCCGTCCGACCCGAGCCGCGCGCAACCGGTAGCCTCTTTAAGTTGTGAGTGCCAGCGGAAGCCGCGTGCGCGTCGCCGTCGTCTTCGGCGGGCGCAGCAACGAGCACGCCATCTCGTGTGTGTCCGCGGGCAGCATCCTGCGCAATCTCGATCCCGAGCGGTTCGAGGTGGTCGCGATCGGCATCACCCCGGAAGGGTCCTGGGTGCTCACCGACGGCGACCCGGCCGCGCTGGCCATCAGCGACCGGCAGCTGCCGGAGGTGACCGCCCAGTCGGGCACCGAACTGGCTCTGCCGGCGGACCCGCGCCGCAGCGGTCAACTGGTCTCCCTGTCGTCCGGGGCTCCAGAGGTGCTGGCTTCCGTCGACGTGGTGTTCCCCGTGCTGCACGGTCCGTACGGGGAAGACGGCACGATCCAGGGCCTGCTGGAGTTGGCCGGGGTGCCCTATGTCGGGGCCGGCGTGCTGGCCAGCGCGACGGGCATGGACAAGGAGTTCACCAAGAAGCTGTTCGCCGCCGAGGGGTTGCCGGTCGGCGCGTACGCGGTGCTGCGCCCGTCGCGGTCGGCCCTGCGCCCCGAGGAGTGCGAGCGGCTGGGTCTGCCGGTGTTCGTCAAACCCGCCCGCGGCGGATCGTCGATCGGCGTCACCAGGGTGACCGACTGGGAGGACCTGCCCGCGGCCGTCGCGGTGGCCCGCCGGCACGACCCGAAAGTGATCGTGGAGGCGGCCATCACCGGCCGGGAGGTCGAGTGCGGCGTGCTCGAATTGCCCGATGGCACAGTCGAAGCCAGCACGCTGGGCGAGATCCGGGTGGCCGGGGTGCGGGGCCGCGAGGACTCGTTCTACGACTTCGCCACCAAATATCTTGACGACGCAGCGGAATTGGACGTGCCGGCCAAGGTGGACGACGACATCGCCGACGCCATCCGGCAATTGGCGATCCGGGCGTTCAGGGCCATCGACTGCCAGGGGCTGGCCCGGGTCGACTTCTTCCTCACCGACCAGGGACCCGTGCTCAACGAGATCAACACGATGCCCGGGTTCACCACGATCTCGATGTACCCGCGGATGTGGGCCGCGAGCGGTGTCGACTATCCCACCCTGCTGGCGACGATGGTCGAAACGGCGTTGGCCCGCGGCACCGGCCTGCGCTGACCCGTGGCGATCGCAAGCGCGGCGTAGCCGGGCGTGGCGGGTCGCCACCATCAACCCGTGGCGGGTCGCCGCCATCAACCTCAACCAGGTGGCCCCGGGTTGATCGGCACCGCCGCGATGGTGCGGTCGATGACCTCGGACAGCTGCTGGATGGGCGTGGGACCCGATCCCGACGGCAGCGTGAGCGCCACGTACACCGGCCGGTCCACGGTGTACCAGGTGGATCGGCCCGCGTCACCGGCGGACTGCTGTTCGGGGCGCACCGCGAACCACTGCACCCGGTCGACGATCTGAATCGGAGATCCCACCACGAACTCGCCGGGGCGGTCGAGCCCGCAACGCAGCACCACGGGCTCGCTGTCCCGTCCGGCTCGCCAGGCGGCCGCGCCCTGGGGTGCCGGTTGCGCGACGGGTGCGCGTTGGTAGTCGCCGAGCCGCTGCGGCAGCGCCCCGGCCAGCGCCCGGCACGCGGGGCTGTCGGCCTGCGGCGCCGCGGCGGCGGGCACGGCAACCGGTTGGGGCGGCGCCTCGCGGTTCGCCGCGATCACCAGGACCACGCCGATCGCCACGACGGCGAGGGCGACCGCGGCGATGATCACCGCGGGCGGCGGCCCCCCGTCGTCACGGGGGCCGCTATCGGCGTCGGTCGTCACCGCCCGCGCACCTCCTATCTCTGGCACGACATCGCAGGCCTCTACACTGGCGCGGGCCGCTCGCGCGGGCAGTAATCAAACTTACCGCAGGTCGGCGACCGGACGGAGGCCCGCACAGGGCGAGGACGCGCCGAAGGAGGTGGCGTGGGCGAGGAGGCATCAAACCCCACCCTGCAGCAGCTGGGTGAGTTCACCGTCATCGACCGCCTGGTCCGCGGCCGCCGCCAGCCGGCCGCGGTGGCGGTCGGCCCGGGTGACGACGCGGCCGTGGTGCACGCCGCGGATCGGCGCGTCGCGGTGTCGACCGACATGCTGGTGCAGGACCGGCATTTTCGGCTGGACTGGTCGACCCCGCACGACGTCGGCCGTAAGGCCATCGCCCAGAACGCCGCCGACATCGAGGCCATGGGCGCGCGGCCCACGGCCTTCGTGGTGGCGTTCGGCGCGCCGGGTGACACGTCGGCGGCCGACGTCGACGCGCTGGTCGGCGGAATGTGGGACGAGGCGCAGCGCATCGGCGCCGGCATCGCCGGCGGCGACCTGGTCAGCTGTCCGCAGTGGGTGATCTCGGTGACGGTGCTCGGCGATCTGGACGGCCGCGCCCCGGTGCTGCGGTCCGGGGCGAGGGCGGGCTCGGTGATCGCGGTCGCCGGTGAGCTGGGCCGCTCGGCCGCCGGCCTTTCATTGTTGGGCAAGGGAATTGACGGCTTCGACACGCTGCGCCGCCGGCATCTGGTCCCGCAGCCGCCCTACGGCCAGGGCGTGGCGGCGGCGGCCGGGGGAGCGCAGGCGATGATCGACGTGTCCGATGGCCTGGTCGCCGACCTGCGGCACGTCGCCGAGGCGTCGGGTGTGGCGATGGATCTGTCGACAGCGGCGTTGGCCGCGGACCACGACGCGCTGACGGCCGCGGCCGCCGCCGTGCGCGCCGATCCGTGGTCGTGGGTTCTGGGCGGCGGAGAGGATCATGCCCTGGTGGCGTGCTTCGCCGGGCCCGCGCCCGCCGGATGGCGAATCATCGGACGGGTTCTCGAGGGGACGGCCGGAGTGCTTGTCGACGGGCAGGAGTGGACCGGCTACGCAGGCTGGCAGTCATATGACGACTAGGGTGATCGATGCCATGGGAGGAGCCCGATGACGGCGAGGCCGTTGACCGAACTCGTCGAACCGGGCTGGGCGGCCGCGCTGCAGCCGGCGGCCGAACGGGTCGCCGAGATGGGGCAGTTCCTGCGGGCCGAGATCGCGGCCGGGCGCAGGTACCTGCCGCCAGGCCCGAACGTGTTGCGCGCCTTCACCTTTCCATTCGACAACGTCCGGGTGCTGATCGTCGGCCAAGACCCGTACCCGACGCCGGGACACGCGGTGGGACTGAGCTTTTCGGTGGCCCCCGACGTGCGTCCACTGCCGCGCAGTCTGGCCAACATCTTCGACGAATACGCCGCCGACCTCGGTCATCCACTGCCCTCGTGCGGTGACTTGACGCCGTGGGCCGAGCGCGGGGTGATGCTGCTGAACAGGGTGCTCACCGTGCGTCCCAGTAATCCGGCCTCGCACCGGGGCAAGGGCTGGGAGGCCGTGACCGAGTGCGCGATCCGCGCGCTGGCCGCCCGTTCGCAGCCGATGGTGGCGATCCTGTGGGGACGCGACGCGTCGACACTCAAACCGATTCTGGCCGATGGTAATTGCGTGGCGATCGAGTCACCGCACCCGTCACCGCTGTCGGCCTCTCGGGGGTTCTTCGGGTCGCGCCCGTTCAGCCGCGCCAACGAACTCTTGACGGGCATGGGCGCCGACCCGATCGATTGGCGGCTGCCATGACCGTCTCCGTCACCCTGTAAACCCTTGTGTCACTTTGGTTTCAGTGGTCACAATGTGGGCCTTTTTGTCGGTGGGTGTTCCTAGAGTTTGAGGCATGGGTGTCAGTAGTCGTGAGGAGATCGTCGAGGTCATCGACGCGCTCGACGACGACGCTGACCGCCTGTGCGGGTTGTCTTTCGACGTCCTGACTACCCCTGAGCGGCTGCGCGCCTTGGAGCGGGTGGAGCGCGTGGCCCGCCGGCTGCGCACCCCGCAGCACGCCTTGATCAATCAGCTTTCCGAGCAGGCCAGTCCCGAAGAGTTGGGCGGCTCGCTTCGCGTTGGGCTGGCCGACCGATTGCGCATCACCAAGGCCGAGGCCGGCCGGCGCATCGAGGAAGCCGCCGACCTCGGTGTGCGCCGGGCGCTGACCGGTGAGCCGTTGGCGCCACAGTTGAGTGCGACCGCGGCCGGCCAACGCGAGGGGCTCATCGGCGATGGGCACGTCAAGGTGATCCGCAACTTCTTTGCCCAGCTGCCGGTCGCGGTCGACGTGTTGACCCGGCAGGCTGCCGAAGCCGACCTGGCCGGCAAGGCCGCCGGGTATCGCCCCGACGAATTGGCCACCTACGCAAAGCGGCTCATGGATTGGCTGCACCCCGACGGGGATTTCAGCGACGCCGAACGGGCCCGCAAACGCGGAATCACCCTGGGCGCCCAGGAGTGCGATGGCATGTCGCGCATCAGCGGCCTGGTCACCCCGGAGGTGCGGGCCGCGATCGAGGCCATGTTGGCCAAGCTGGCCGCCCCCGGGGCGTGCAACCCCGACGACGAGACCCCGGTGGTCGACGAGACACCCGATGAGGACGCGGTGCGCCGTGACACCCGCAGCACGGCGCAGCGCAACCATGACGCGTTCCTGGCCGGACTCCGTGGGCTGCTGGCCTCCGGGGAACTCGGCCGGCACAACGGCTTGCCCGTGTCGATCGTGGTGACCACCACATTGCAGGACTTGGAGGCAGCGGCCGGTAAGGCGCTGACCGCCGGCGGCACGTTGGTGCCGATGTCGGATGTGATCCGCTGGGCGGGCCACGCTCACCATTACTTGGCGATCTTCGACAACGGCAGGGCACTGGCGCTGCATCACACCAAACGGTTGGCTTCCCCGGCGCAGCGAATCATGTTGTACGCCAAGGACCGTGGTTGCACCAAGCCCGGCTGTGATGCGCCGGCCTACCACAGCCAAGTCCACCACATCAAAGGCTGGACTACCACCCGCCGCACCGATATCGACGACCTCACCCTGGCCTGCGGCCCGGACAATCGGCTCGCCGAGAAAGGCTGGACCACCCGCACCAACGCCCGGGGTGAAACCGAATGGCTACCGCCGCCGCACCTGGACCGCGGCCAACCCCG
>NZ_LZJM01000266.1:0-110447 GCF_001667665.1 Mycobacterium sp. E342 | reverse complement strand
CTGCAGCTCCAGCGCATGCCCGGCACCGAACATGTCCCAGAAGTCGCCCACCCACACCGGCCGCTGCGGCGGCGCGGCCTCCGGATACGGGTTGTGGTCGTAGAACGGGTGGTGGCAGTTCGTCCACAGCACAACCGATCCCGGCTTGTCCAAGACCACCTGGGCGTCGACGACGCGCATGAGGTAGACCATCCACAGATGCTTGCCCTGATCCCACGCGCAGTGGTAGTCGACGGTCCGCGCCGCCGCAGCGGCCGGTGTGGGTGGGCGACTTCTGGGACATGTTCGGTGCCGGGCATGCGCTGGAGCTGCAGAACCTCAAGACGATCGCCGAATACCGGCACGGCAACGGCCTTCCGGTGACGCCGAAATGGATGAGGTAGCAACATGAGCCAACCCAGCGTCAGCCTGATCGACGTATCCACCTATCTGCCCGGCGAGCCGATCGGCGCCGACTACTACGCCCAATTCGCCGAATCCGACGACCTGCGCGAGAACGTCATGTTCCGCGCCCCGAAGTTTCGCCACCACGTCGCGCGCGACGAGAGTTCCATCGACATGATCGAACGCGCGGCGCAGGGCCTGATCGAGCGGCACGGCCACGATGCGGTCGAGGGCGCGGACGTGCTGATCACCCACACCCAGGTGCCGGACATGGCGTTCTACGGCCAGGGCGGCGGCATCGCCCACCGGCTGGGCATGCGACCGTCCTGGGTGCTCGACCTGAACAACGGTGGCTGCGCGGCGTTCGTGTTGGCGCTCAACGTGGCTCGCAAACTGCTGGCCGGCGGCGACGGGCATACCGCCCTGATCGCCATCGTGCAAAACGCGGCGGGCCAGTTCTTCGATCAGCCGACCATCCGGCGCAAGGCGCAGTCCGCGGTGCCCGGGGACGGCGCGGCCGTCGGCCTGGTCGCGCTGGGTGACCGGTCGCCGATCCTGGACGTCGAGTGCCGCACCTACGGTGAGTACGCCGGCGAGATGACGCTGTCCTACGACCCGCCGCGTAAGTGGTGGCAGGCCGGGCCCGGGGAGGGCAGCATCGGCTTCACCGAAAGCAAGATCACCAAGGTGCTGGCCCGCGGCAATCGGCAGGTCCCCGAGGTGGCGTTGGCGGTGTGCGACCGAATCGGGTTGCCCGCCAAGGACCTCGACCTGCTGGTCACCAACCAGCCCAACCGGGTGTTCCTGCGCAACTGGCGTGAGGCGCTCGAATTGCCCCCCGAGCGGCATCGAGACACCTTTGACGAATGCGGCAACCTGTTCGGCGCCGGGATCCCGATCAACCTCGACCGCGCGATATCCGACGGCCGGCTCGGGGTCGGCGACGTCGTCATGATGGCGGCCTTCGCCCATGCCGGCGACTTCGCCGGTGCGGCGGCGGTGCGCTGGGGCGGGCGAGACTGATGCAGCCCGACGCGGGGGATCCGCTTGGGTTGTCGCTCAACGAGAACCCGTTCCCGCCGCTGCCCCAGGTGCGATCGGCGCTGATGCGGTCCGTCCAGACGGCCCACCGCTACCCGGAATTCCTGCCCGAACGGCTGCGCGGCGTGATCGCCGACCACATCGGGGTGCCCCCCGACCGGGTGGTGCCGGGCGCCGGCGCGACGGGCGTCGCGCTGCTGGCCCTGCAGGCCCTGACCGTTCCGGGCGACACGATGGCGATGGCGACACCCACCTTCGACGGTTACCCGATCCTCGCGCGGATGGCGCGGCTGAGGACGCGGACGGTTCCGCTGGACGAGCACGGTCACCACGACCTCGACGGGCTGGCCCGCGCCGCCGTCGATGCCCGGGTGGTGGTGCTGTGCCGGCCGCACAACCCCACCGGGACGCTGGAGTCCGCTGCCGCCGTTTCGGCGTTCCTGCGCCGCGTGTCGCGTGACACCGTCGTCCTGCTCGATGAGGCATATGTCGAGTTCACCGCGCCCGAGCACCGAATCGCCGTTTCGGCTTTGATCGCCCGCTTTCCCAATGTCGTGGTGGTGCGGACCTTCTCCAAGGCCTACGGCCTGGCGGGGCTGCGCATAGGTTACGCGGTGGCGTCGCCGGAGCTGGCCCGGACACTGTGGTCCCAGCAGCAGCCGTTCGGCGCCGCGATCACCAGTTTGGTCGCGGTTGCCGCGTCGTACGGTGCGGAAGACCAACTGCTGCACCGGGTCCGGTTGATCAACGCCGAACGCTGCTATCTGCGAATGCGCCTGAGCGCGATCGGGGTCGACACGACGGACGCGCACGCGAACTTCCTGTACCTGCTTCCGAAAACGGATTGTCGGGGCGCGCCGTGGCATGAGGTTTTCGCCGAAGGCGGTTTACGGGTGCGGTGCTACCCGGACGGCGGTGCGCGGATCACCGTCGGGCACCGCGCGTCGACGCTGGCGGTGCTGTCGGCGGTGGGGAAAGGCCACGCTCGCGCGCCGAGTGCGGTATGAAGGGGCGTGGCTGCCTCACGACCGCGCAAGCGTGATCCGATCGCCGCGGCGCGCGACAACTGGGAGCGCTCCGGTTGGTCCGATGTGGCGCCGGGCATGGTCGCTGTGACATCGGTGATGCGCGCCCATCAGATCCTGCTGGCCCGCGTCGAGACGGCGTTGCGCCCCTACGACCTGAGCTTCTCCCGGTACGAGTTGCTGCGGCTGCTGGCGTTCAGCCGCACCGGCGCGCTGCCGATCACCAAGGCATCCGACCGGCTGCAGGTTCACGTCACGAGCGTGACGCACGCGATCCGCCGGCTGGAAGCTGATGGACTGGTGCAACGGGTACCCCATCCCACCGACGGCCGCACCACGTTGGTGCAGATCACCGACCTGGGCCGCTCGACGGTCGAGGACGCCACGGTCACGCTCAACGAGCAGGTGTTCGCCGACATCGGGATGTCCGAAAGCGAAGCGCAGGCGCTGGTTTCGTCGATCGAGACGCTGCGCCGCGACGCCGGCGACTTCTAGGCCGCCACGAGAAAAGCCGGTCGTTCGGCGCGCTGCGGCCCGCGTCAGCTCTCGCGCAGCATTTCGATGACCGCGCTGAAGTCCTTGTCCGCGTGGTCGGTCGCGAACTTGGCGTAGATTTCGGCGGCGTGCCGGCCCAGCGGTGCCGTCGACCCGGTCGAGTTCACCGCGTCCATGGCCAGACCCAGGTCCTTGTTCATCAACGCGGTCGCGAAACCCGGCTTGAAGTCGTTGTTGGCCGGCGAGGTCGGGACCGGCCCCGGCACCGGGCAGTTGGTGTGCACGGCCCAGCAATTTCCGGTCGCCCCGGTGATGACGTCGAAGAGGGACTGCGCGGACAGCCCGAGCTTCTCGGCCAGGACGAACGCCTCGCCGATGGCGATCTGCTGCACCGCCAGCACCATGTTGTTGCACACCTTGGCGGCCTGCCCGGCCCCGGCCGCGCCGCAGTGAATGACCTTGCCCGCCATGGGCTCCAGTACCGGCCGGGCGCGTTCGAGGGCGGCCTCGTCACCGCCCACCATGAACGCCAGCGTCCCGGCCACGGCGCCCTTCACGCCACCGGAGACCGGCGCGTCCAGCTGCGACACCCCGTGCGATTCCGCGAGCGCGTGCACCTCGCGGGCGTCGTTGACCGAGATCGTGGAGCTGTCGATGAACAGCGCGCCCGACTGGGCGGTCGGCAGCACGTCGGCGTAGCAGCGCTTCACCAGGTCGCCGTTGGGCAGCATGGTGATCACCACGTCGGCCCCCGTCACCGCGTCGGTCGCGGTGTCGAACGTCGTGACCCCGGCGCCGCCCGCGGCGGCCACCGCCGCGGGCACCGGGTCGAACCCGCGCACCGTGTGGCCCGCGGCCACCAGGTTCGCCGACATCGGCCCGCCCATGTTGCCCAGACCGAGGAAAG
The DNA here is from genome assembly GCF_001667665.1 of Mycobacterium sp. E342. Taxonomy (NCBI): domain Bacteria; kingdom Bacillati; phylum Actinomycetota; class Actinomycetes; order Mycobacteriales; family Mycobacteriaceae; genus Mycobacterium; species Mycobacterium sp. E342. Next base: position 106,595 of record NZ_LZJM01000266.1, on the reverse strand, counting down.
CGATGCTCGTCATGGTCGCCTTTCTACGCGCCCGCACGCGCCCGTGCGGCCTCGGCCCTACCGATGACCACGCGCATGATTTCGTTCGTGCCTTCCAGGATTCGGTGCACCCGCAGATCCCGCACGATCTTCTCGAGGCCGTACTCCCGCAGGTAGCCATAACCGCCGTGCAGCTGCAGGGCCTTGTCGGCCACCTCGAAGCAGGTGTCGGTGACGTAGCGCTTGGCCATCGCGCACAGCTCGACCTTGTCGGGGTCGTCGTTGTCCAACGCATCGGCGGCCCGCCACAACATCATTCGCGAGGTTTCCAGACCGGTGGCCATGTCGGCCAGGGTGAACCGGACGGTGGGCTCGTCGAGCAGGGCCTTACCGAACGCCTCGCGTTCGCGGACGTAGGCCGCCGCCTTGTCGAAGGCGGACTGGGCGCCACCCAGCGAGCATGCCGCGATGTTGAGCCGCCCGCCGTTGAGGCCGTTCATCGCGATGCCGAAGCCCGTGCCCTCACCGTCCACGCCGCCCAGCATCGCGTCGGCGGGCACGCGGACGCCGTCGAAGATCACTTGCGCGGTGGGCTGGGCGTGCCAGCCCATCTTTTCTTCCAACGCCCCGAAACTGAGCCCGGCGGAACCCTTTTCGACGACGAAGGCCGAGATACCGCGCGGGCCCGGATTTTCGGGGCCGCCGGTCCTGGCCATCACCACGTAGACGTCCGAGGCGCCCGCGCCGGAGATGAACTGCTTGACCCCGTCGAGCACATAGTCGCCGCCCTCGCGGACGGCGCGGGTGCTCAACGCGCTGGCGTCCGACCCGGCGCCCGGCTCGGTGAGGCAGTAGCTGGCGATGACGTCCATCGAGGCCAGCCGCGGCACCCAGGCCTTGCGTTGTTCGGCGGTGCCGAACTTGTCGATCATCCACGCGCACATGTTGTGAATGGAGAGGAACGCGGCGGTGGTCGGGTCGGCGATGGCCAGTTGCTCGAAGATCCGGACCCCGTCGAGCCGGCGCAGCCCGCTGCCGCCGACGTCCTCGCGGCAGTAGATCGCCGCCATGCCGAGCTCGGCGGACTCGCGCAACACGTCGGTCGCGAAGTGCTTGGTCGCGTCCCATTCCAGGGCGTGCGGGGCGAGGCGTTTGGCGGCGAACGCGGCCGCCGTCTCGGTGATGACCCGCTCGTCTTCGTTGAGGGTGAACATGTACCTAATCCATTGTGGGAATCACGAATTCGGCGCCGTCCTTGATGCCGGAGGGCCACCGCGACGTGACGGTCTTGACCTTGGTGTAGAACTGGATCGACGCCGGGCCGTGCTGGTTGAGGTCGCCGAAGCCGGAGCGCTTCCAGCCGCCGAACGTGTGGTAGGCCACCGGAACCGGGATCGGCACGTTGACGCCGACCATGCCCACCTGCACCCGGGATACGAAGTCGCGGGCGGCGTCGCCGTCGCGGGTGAAGATCGCCACGCCGTTGCCGTACTCGTGCTCCGACGGCAGGGCCAGGGCCTCTTCGTAATCGTGGGCGCGCACGATGCACAGCACCGGACCGAAGATCTCGTCGGTGTAGATGGACATCGCGGGGGTGACGTGGTCGAACAGCGTCGGGCCGAGGAAGAATCCGCCCTCGAGGTTGGCGTCACCGAAGGTGAGGTCGTCGCTGGCGCGTTCGCGGCCGTCGATCACCAGCTCGGCGCCCGCCTCGACACCCTGGCCGATGTAGTTTCGCACCCGGGCCAGCGCGGCCTCGGTGACCAGCGGACCGTAGTCGGCCTTCGGGTCGAGGCTGTGGCCCACGCGCAGGTTGTTGATCCGGTCGATGAGCCTGGCGCGCAGCCGATTTGCGGTCTGCTCGCCGACCGGCACCGCGACGCTGATCGCCATGCAGCGCTCGCCGGCGCTGCCGTACCCGGCGCCGATCAAGGCGTCCACGGCCTGATCGAGGTCCGCATCGGGCATCACGATCATGTGGTTCTTGGCGCCACCGAAGCACTGCGACCGCTTGCCGGTGGCCGCGGCCGTCGCGTAGATGTACTGGGCGATGTCGGAGCTGCCGACGAAGCCCACCGCCTGGATGTCGGGGTGGTGCAGGATGGCGTCGACGGCCTCCTTGTCGCCGTGCACGACCTGGAACACGCCCGGCGGCAGGCCCGCCTCCGAGAAGAGCTCGGCCAGCCGCACCGGAACCGACGGGTCCCGCTCGCTGGGCTTGAGGACGAACGCGTTTCCGCAGGCGAGGGCGGGCCCGGCCTTCCACAGCGGGATCATGGCGGGGAAGTTGAACGGGGTGATGCCCGCGACCACGCCCAGCGGCTGGCGCAGCGAGTAGACGTCGATCCCCGGCCCGGCGCCCTCGGTGTAGTCGCCCTTGAGCAGGTGCGGGATGCCGATGGCGAACTCGATGACCTCGATGCCGCGTTGGACGTCGCCGCGTGAGTCGGCCACCGTCTTGCCGTGCTCGAGGGACAGCATCTCGGCGAGCTCGTCCATGTGCTCGTTGACCAGCTCGATGAAGCGCATCATCACCCGGGCGCGGCGCTGCGGATTCCATGCCGCCCAGCCCTTTTGGGCCTCGACGGCCGAGGCTACCGCGGCGTCGATCTCGGCCTTGCCGGCCATCGGCACCTGCGCCTGCACCTCCCCGGTGCTGGGGTTGAAGACGTCGGCCGTGCGGGTGGACTGGCCCGGGGTGCGCTGCCCGTCGATGAAGTGGGGGATCTGTGTGGTCATGGTGGCCTCGAGTCGTTGTTACTCAGCGAATACTTGCATATCCTAGTAACTTGGCTCGGGCATGGCAAGGCGTTCAGTGCTTGCGTACGACGCGCTCGGCTTCGCCGCGCTTCCAGATCGTGATGTCCAGGTGGCCGTCGGTCACCTCGACCGCAGATCCACCGATCACGTCGGCCCGATAGAAATGATCGAACTCCTGCCCTCGAATGTCCAAGCTGGTCTCTTCGTAGAGCGCTTCGGCGAACCGTTGACGCAAGGCCCCGTCCCGGACGTCCTCGACGACGCCGAACAACTTCGCGTCGCCGTCTTTCACCTCGGTGTCGACCGTGGCGGTGTGCAAGCAGAAGCGCGGATCGCGAGACAGGTCGTGGAATTTGGTCGTGTCCGGCATACCGACGATCCAGAGCTGATCCTCGAAGACCCGCGGCTCGATAGGGCTGATCCGGGGAAATCCGTCCGAGCGAAGCGTGGCCAGCATGCACAGGTTGCCGGTCGCGGCGTGGCGGCGGGCGAAGACGGTCGCGATTCGCGGAGCGACTTCCGTGAACTCTCTCCAGCTGGCCATGCCGCGACCGTAGCCTCACACGGGGTAGTTCCCGGCCTCGAGGTCCTCGAGCAGGCTCGGATGGGTGGGCTGCCAGCCGAATCTCTCGCGGGTCAGCTCGCTGGAGGCCGGCTGATCCGCCCCGAAGGCGACGCCGAAGAAGCCGAAATGGTCCGCCGGCACCGCCGCGGTGGGCATGCCCAGCTCGCGCCCGATCGCTTCCGCGAGCGCGCGCATCGGGTCCCCCTCGTCGGCCACGGCGTGCGCCACCGTGCCGGGGGAGGCCTGTTCGAGAGCGAGGCGGAACAGGCGCGCGGCGTCGAGGACGTGCACGGCCGGCCAGCGCTGGCTGCCGTCACCCACGTAGCCGGAGACCCCGGTGCGACGCGCGGCCTCGACGAGCAGGGACGCGAACCCGCATGGCCCGGCCGCCCGGTGCACGGACCGGGGGAGGCGGACCACCGCCGACCGGACTCCCTTGGCGGCCAGGCCCAGCGCGGCATCCGCGTTGCGGCCGCGCCCGCCGACGGGCCCCTCGGTCGGCGCCGCGTCCCGTTCGGTGGCGACCCGGCCGGGAACCACGGGCGTGCCCGAGGCCATGACGAACGGCTTGCCGCTCCCCTCGAGCGTGGCGCCGAAGGCCTCGACGGCGCCGGCTTCCTGGGCGACCGCCTTCTGGAAATCGTCGAAGTGCAGGAAGGCCAGGTGAATGACCCCGTCGCAGTCCGTGGCGCCCGCACGCAGGCTCTGCGGGTCATCGAGGTCGCCGCGCAGCACGTCGGCACCCATGGACCGCGCGACCCGTGCCGATGCGTCGGAGCGGGCGAGCGCGAGAACCTGGTGGCCCGCGCCGAGGAGCTCGGGGACGACGGCCGAGCCGATGCCGCCGGTGGCACCCGTGACGAAAACCCGCATGAGCAACTCCTTCGAGTGATGGGACTAGTATCCCATCACGCTACCAGAGTGATGAGATAAAGGTCTTATCGCCTACGATGGCGTGATGCCCCGATGGGAACCGGATGCGCGCGCGCGGCTGGTCGCCGCCGCGCTGCAGCTCTTCTCCGAGCAGGGCTACGACCGGACCACGGTCGCCGAGATCGCCGACCACGCCGGCCTGACCAAGAGCACCTTTTTCCGGTATTTCCCCGACAAGCGGGAGGTGCTGGCGGCCGGTCAGGAGACCCTGGCGCAATTGCTGACCGACGGGATCGCGTCGGCGCCCGCGGATGCCAGCCCGCTCGCCGCGGTCGCCGCCGGGCTCGCGCGGGCGGCCGGGCCGGTGACGCCGTTCAATCGCGAGCTCGGCTCGCGGGTGAAGGCCGTCATCGCCAGCAGCACCGAGCTGCAGGAGCGTGACGCGCTCAAACAGGTCGGCCTCGCCGCGGTCGTGGCCGACGCGTTGCGCGCGCGGGGGGTGGCGGACCGGGCGGCGACGCTGGCGGCCGAAATGGGAGTCCTCGCGTTCAAGGAGGCATTCGCCGCCTGGCTTGCCGCGGATGACGACCAAGACCTGGGCGAACTGGCGCGCAAAGCCCTGGACGACCTTCGCGCGGCGGCCGCCGAGATCGGCTGAGCGCGCTAGCCTTCAGGCGTATGCACACCATCGAGGCCGACTACCTGGTGGTCGGCGCGGGCGCCATGGGGATGGCGTTCGCCGACACGCTGGTGTCGGAGACCGACGCGCGGGTGGTGCTGGTCGACCGCAACCACCAGCCGGGCGGGCACTGGACCCTGGCGTACCCGTTCGTGCGGTTGCATCAGCCCTCGGCGTTCTACGGCGTCAACTCGATGAAGCTGGGCGGCGACTCGATCGATCGAATCGGCTGGAACCAAGGGCTTTACGAGTTGGCCACCGCCGGCGAGGTGTGTGCCTACTACGACCATGTGCTGCGCAGGCACCTGTTGGCGAGCGGGCGGGTCACCTACTTCCCGATGAGCGAATACCGCGGCGAAGGCCGGTTTACCACGCTGGCCGGGACCGACTACACCGTCAGCGCGACGCGCCGCGTCGTCGACGCCACCTATATGCACGTCACGGTGCCGGCCATGCGGCCGCCGCCCTACCCGGTCGCGCCGGGCGTCGCCTGCGTGCCCCCGAACGACCTGCCGAGACTCGGTGCGCACGAGCGTTACGTGATCGTCGGGGCCGGCAAGACCGGCATCGACACCTGCCTGTGGTTGCTGGGCCAGGGCATCGCGCCCGACCGGCTGACCTGGATCGCGCCCCGCGACTCCTGGCTGCTGGACCGCGCGAGGATGCAGCCTGGGCGGCTGTTCGCCGCCCAGATCAAAACCAGCTTCATCGCGCAGCTTCGCGCCATCAGCGACGCCACGTCGGTCGAGGACCTGTTCGGGCGGCTCGAGGAATCCGGCGGTGTGCTGCGGATAGATCCGGCGGTCCGCCCGACCATGTATCGGTGCGCGACCGTCACCCGGCTCGAACTCGAGCAGCTGCGGCGCATCGCCGACGTGGTGCGGCTGGGCCACCTGCTGCGCGTCGAGGCGGACCGGATGGTCCTCGACGGCGGCACGGTGGCGAGCGAGGGCGATGCTCTGTACATCGACTGTACCGCCGACGGTGCCGAAAAGCGCCCGACGACACCAATTTTCGATGACGGGCGGATCACGCTGCAAAGCGTGCGCGGATGCCAGCAGGTCTTCAGCGCAGCGCTCATCGCCCACGTCGAGGCCGCGTACCACGACGACCCGACGAAAAACGAACTGTGCGTGCCGTTGCCGCATCCCGACACCGACACCGACTGGCTGCGCCTGGCGCTGGCCGACTACAGCAACCAGCTGCGCTGGCTCGAAGACCCCGACCTCACGGAGTGGATGTCCGCCGCGCGCCTGGACCTGTTCGGTCACCTGATCGGTCACCTGCTGCCGCCGGCGTCGGCGAAGCCCCGGGTGCGGGAGCGGATGCTGGGCATCGCCAAGTCGGTCTTCGCGGCCACCGCCACCAAACTCGACGAGCTGCTCAGTGAACAAACCTCGCTCGCCGCACCGTGATAACCGGTGTAACCCGATTCGGTATTCATCGGGTGGAGGAGGCACGTGGCGGCACGAAACGAACCGGTCAGACGACCCCTGCGGGCGGTGCCCGACAGCGGCTTTGACGACGGCTACCCCGACTGGGAGGCCGTATACCAGGACAACGCGTCCTGGGTATACCGCACGCTGTTCGCCCGGGTCGGCAACCGGGCCGACGCCGAGGACCTCACCGCCGAAGTCTTCCTGGCCGCGCTGCGGCCGCTGCGGCTGAGCGCGAGCGTCGGGGAGGTGCGCGCCTACCTGCGGGTCACCGCCCGCACGGTGCTGGCCGCGCATTGGCGGGAGACCCTGGGCCGGGAGATAACCTCGATCGACGACATCGAACAACCACCGGAGAGTGAGGAAGCGATCAGCACCGCGCCCCAGCGTGTCGCCCGGGTCCTCGACAACCTGCCGGACCGCTACCGGCAGATCCTGGAATTGCGCTTCCTGCAAGGGCATTCGATCAAAGACTCGGCCGCGGAGCTTGGGGTCAGCGTCGCCAATGCCAAGGTGCTCCAGCATCGCGCGCTGCGGCTGGCGGCGCAGGTCAACGAGGGGGGACCGGCATGAACGCGCGCGGGTTGCGCCGATACGTCGACGACCTGTTGCGGGGCCGGCGGCCCAGGCCGTTCGCCCCCGACGACTTCGAGGCGGCGCAGCTGCGCACCGCGATCGAACTGCGCGCGGCCGGGCGCAGGGACCAGGCCCCGCGGCAGGAATTCCTCGACGACCTGCACCGCCGCCTCGCCGAGCAGATGTCCGACGCCCGACCACAAGCCGCGCGCACGCACAACAGCACCCGCCGCCAGGTCATCGTCGGCACCTCGGCCGCCGCGGCCGCCGCGGTGACCGCGGTGTCCATCGATCGGGCGGTGATCAACGGCCAATCCGGCGGCGTTCCCGCCGCCGACAACGCGCCGCTGAAGCCCAACGCCGGAACCTGGCAGCGGGTGGCCGCCAGCTCGGATGTGCCGGACGGCGTCATGCATCCCTTCGACCTCGGTTCGGTCAACGGCTTCGTCCGCCGCGTCGACGGCAAGCCCCAGGCCATATCCGGGGTGTGCACCCACCAAGGGTGCCGGCTCTGGTTCGACGCGCCCGGCGACAGGCTGCGCTGCCCCTGCCACTCGACGTCCTTCTCACCGACCGGGCAGGTGCTCACCCATCAGCTGCCGATCGCCCCGAAACCGTTGCCGCCGTTGCTGGTTCGCGAGGTCGACGGCGTCATCGAGGTGTTCGCGCCCCCGCGTCCCGACCAGCCCGCCTGAGCGGTGTAACGCGCCGCCCTATTCCTGGGCATGATGCTTACAAAACTCTCGGCGGCCGCGCTGGCCGCCGCCGTCCTACTGGCGGGCTGCTCGGCTTCCCGGCCCGCCGTTAGCTCCGGCACCAGCATGTCCATGGGCTCGGCGTCCGCCACCGCGCCGGCAGCGCCGGTGAGCGGCGACCAGGTGAACATCGACGGCTTCGCGTTCGCGCCAGCCACGTTGACCGTCGCTGTCGGCACCACCGTCACGTGGACCAACCGTGACGAAGAACCGCACACGGTGGCCGCGAGCGACGGGTCGTTCCACTCGCCCGGGATGGGCACCGGGGCGACGTTCACCCACACCTTCAGCGCCCCCGGGACTTTCGACTACGTCTGCTCGATCCACCCGATGATGCGCGGGACCGTGGTGGTGACGCGATGAACCCCGACATGAGTCGCCGTCAGTTGATGCGGCACACGGCGTGGTTCGGCGCGGCGGTCGGGTTCGCCGTGATCGGCGGCGAGGTGATCTCGCATGTCGCCGGCGCGGGCGCGGCCGAGCAGCGCGCGCAGGGCCGGCCCACGCTGCGGTTCGCGCAGATCAGCGACAGCCACCTCGGCTTCACCGGGGCGCCCAACCCGGACGTCTCCGCCACCTTCGGCCACGCGATCGACCAGGTCAACAACCTCGGCTACACACCGGATTTCGTCGTGCACACCGGCGACCTCACGCACCTGTCCAGCCCCGCACAGTTCGACCAGGCGAAGCAGATGATGAGCGCCCTGAAGACGCCACACGTGTTCACCGTGCCCGGGGAGCACGACTCGGTCGACGACGCGGGCCAGAAGTACCGAAGCGCCTTCGGTGCGGGATCCGTCGGCGACGGCTGGTACAGCTTCGACACCGCAGGCGTGCACGTGATCGCACTCGTCAACACCCTGAACCTGCGCAAGCTCGGGCATCTGGGTGCCGACCAATTGGAGTTCGTCGAGAAGGACGTCGCGCGGCTGTCGAGCGACACCCCCGTCATCGTGTTCAGCCACATCCCGTTGTTCGCGATGTACCCCGACTGGGGCTGGGGCACCGACGACGCGGCCCAGGCGCTGAGCTACCTGCGCCGGTTCTCGTCGGTCACCTGCCTGAACGGGCATGTGCACCAATTGTTTTCCAAGACAGAAGGCAACGTGACGTTCTACAGCGGGACGACGACCGCGTACCCGCTGCCGCGGCCCGGTGACGGGCCGGCGCCCAAGCCGGTCACCCTGCCCGCAGGCAAGCTCCGCGACGCGCTCGGCATCCGCGAGGTCAGTTACACCCGGGGCGAGGCGGCCCTCGCGTTGAAAGAGCGGGCACTGCAATGACTCTTCTGATTCGCATCGGCCTGGCCGTGTCACTGGCGGTCAGCGCGGCCGGCCACGCCTACCTCTATGTCCATGGCTACCGGCACATCCCTGAGATCGGCGCTGCGTTTCTGGTGCAGGCCAGCGTCTCGTTCGCGATAGCTGTGCTGATACTCGCCGGTGGCCCGGGATGGCTGCGCTGGGTCGGCGCGGCCGTGGCGGGTGGCTCCCTGGTGGCGTTCCTCATGTCCAGAACCGTTGGCCTGGATGGCTTTTTGGAGCGCGGCTGGGAGCCGGCGCCGCACGCGGCGATCAGTGTGAGCGCCGAAGTGGTGACGGTGCTGCTGTGGGTGGGGGAGCTGGCGACTAGGCGGGCTCGGGAAGTTCATCGGTCGGCTTTTCAGCAATGAGGTCCACCGCGGCGGTGGCTTCCTCTTCGACCGCCCACTTTCGCAACAGCCGGGACTTGAGCGACATGGCGGGCTTCTCGATCAGGAACCAGCTCAGGGCGGCCAACGGCAGCGTGGCCATCGCCGCAACGGCAGCGTGCACAACCGCATTCGGCCGGCCGGGCCAACAGATCACCAGCAATTGCTGAATCGGGAAGGCGTAGATGTACACGCCATAGGACAGATCCGTGCGGAGCCTGAGGCGTTCGTTTCGCAGCAGCGCACCCGAGGCGATGATGGCGTACGCGAGGGGAATCCCACCCAGCAGCCGGTAGTGCGGGAGCAGGGTGCCGCCCAACGCGACGACGACCGCGCTCACCGCGACGAGCCACCAGCGGGCGGGGATCTTGTCGCGCCATTGGTAGAGCAACGCTCCGGCTGCGAACATGACGGCGAAGCGCGCGGTCACCGCGGCGAACTGACCCGCCCACGGCTGGTCTGGGGCGATGGGCGGCGACAACGCCTCGCCGATAACCGCCACCGCCAATATCACGGGGGAGACCCACCGGCGGTGGGCAAGCCCGGCCATGCCGATCGCGGCGACCGCGGCATAACACGCCAGCTCGAAGGCCAACGTCCACAGCGAACTGTTCCAGCTCCCCGGATAGGGGATCCCTTGGGGCGTCCCGCCGACGTCGGCCTTGAGCAGGACCACCCCGCTGTTCATGGCGACGTACTCGACCGGCGCGGTGGAGAGCAGGAGCTTGAGCGCCGCGCCGCCCTGCATCGCCACGCCGATCGGCGCGATGACGAACGCGGTGACGACCAGGCAGACGTAGTAGCCGGGGAGGATACGCAGGGCTCGGGCCGCGGAATAATCGCGCAGGTGCGGATGGCGCAGCCAGCTCGCGGTGATGAGGAACCCCGAGACGGCGAAGAAGCCGTCGACCCCGCCGTCGGCGAGGTAATGCGCGCCCATCCATGGGTGGCCAGTGAGGATGAATGAGTGACCGACGATCACCGTGGTCGCCAGCGTCAGCCGCCAGGCGTTGAGCGCATTCTGCCGAGTGTCGAACACTTGCCCCAGGGTCATTGGCCTCCGCCCATATCGCCCCCGGAGCCGTCCGCGGCATACTATGTCATGCCGTCGCGCGTGCGCGAATTTTTGGCGATTTGACCCGCTTGTGACCCGGGCCTAGGCGGCACCCGGAGCCTGGCGAGCGGGCCGGTCGGCGACGAGGTCGTCGGCTTGTTCGCCGCCGGGGCCTGCGGGCGCGGGTGCGCCCCACTTCTGCTTGAGCCGGCGTTTCAGGGACATCGCGGGCTTTTCGATGGCGAACCAACTGGCCGCGGCCAACGGCAGCGTGGCCAGGGCGCTGGCGCCGAAGAACACGAACGGAGGCAAAGTCGCGAGCCCGCAGACGGCCAGCAGTTGCTGAGTGGGGTACGCGTAGATGTACACGCCGTAGGACAGGTCGGTGCGCAACTGCAGCCGCTTGTGGTGCAGCAGGGCGCCCGTCACGATGACGACGTAGGCCAGCGGAAGTGCGGCGACGACGCGGTAGTCGGGCAGGAAGCCGGCCGCGACAACGATGACCGCGCACACCGCGACCAGCGACCAGCGGGCGGGAATGACGTCGCGCCACTGATACATCACCGCTCCGGCGGCGAACATGATGGCCGAACGCGCCGCGAGCTGGGGGATGGTCCACGCCCCGGGGAAGGTCAGTGGCGGAAACGCCAGCGCCGCACACACGGCCACCACCAGCAGCACGGGAGAAACCCACCGGCGGTTGGCGAGCCCGACGATGCCGATGAGCACAACGGCGAGGTAGCACAGCAATTCCCAGACGAGGGACCACAGCGAAGCGTTCCACGTGGGTCCACCGGGCAGGTCTCGCAATGTGCCGGCGATGTCCGGCTTCAGGTAGGCCACGGCGCTGTTCTTCAGGACGTACTCGATCGGCGCGATGGAGCCCAGCAGCTTGAGGGCCGAGCCGCCCTGGATCAGCACGCTGATGGGCGCGAACACGAACGCCGTCGCCAGCAGGCAGACGTAATAGCCGGGCAGGATGCGCAGGGCCCGCGCGGTGAGATAGTCACGCACGCGCGGGTCGGTGAGCCAACTCCTGGTGATGAGGAAGCCCGAGATCGCGAAGAAGCCGTCGACACCCACAGAAAAGAACAGCTGATTGATCGCGGCAGGCGGCTGGCGTCCCGTGATGGCCCACGAGTGGAAGAGCATCACCTCGGACGCGAGCGCTAACCGCAACGCGTTCAAGGCATTACTGCGCGGATCGAATACCTGTCCGAGCTTCATCCGTCTCCGACCGTCGTCCCCCAACCGAACTGTCCGCGTCATCGTATCGGCCGGAGGCCAACGGCGTGGGCACTTGGCCGTTGCCGGCTAGGCGGTGGTTGGTCTTTCCGGGGGCAGCGCGGGTTCGGCGACCTCGTGGGTGGGTCGCGCCATCGCAGGTTGTTCCTGGCTCAGGTCTTGGTCTTGGTCTTGGTCCTGTGGGGCGGTCAATTTCTTTCTGAACCGCCGTTTGAGGCGCCGCGCCGGCTTCTCGATCAGGAACCAGCTCGCCGCGGCCAGCGGCAGCGTGGCGGCGGCGGTAACACCGGTGAACAGCAGCGGGTTCAGGGTGATGAGCCCGCAGACCAGCAGCAGTTGCTGGGTCGGGTAGGCATAGATGTACATGCCGTAGGACAGGTCCGTCCGCAACCTCAGGTGCTTGTTGCGGATCAGGGCCCCCGACACGACCACGGCGTAGGCCAGCGGAAGTGCGGCGACCACCCGGTAGTCGGGCAGGAAGCCGGCCGCCAGCACGATCACCGCGCTCACCGCCACCAGCGGCCAGCGTGCCGGGATCACGTCGCGCCACTGATATAGAAACGCGCCCGCCGCGAACATGATGGCGGCGCGGCAGGCCAGGTAGAACAGCGCGGTGCGGACATCGCCCTCGTGTTGGGTCATTACGTCGGGGAATTTCAGCCCCGGCAGCATCATCGCGCCGCCCGTCGCCGCCACCAGGAACGCGAGGGAGACCCACCGGTGGGTGGCGAGTCCGACGACTCCGATGACGGCCACGATGAGATAGCACATCACTTCCCAGATGAGGGACCACAGGGAAGCGTTCCAGACGCCCGCGCTGGGAACCCCGGTGGGTGTGCCGCCGATATCGAATTTGACCAGCGCCACGGCGCTGTTCTTCAACACGAAGTCCAGCGACGCACCCGAGGTGATGAGCTTGGTGAACGAGCCGCCCTGAATCGCCACGCTGAGTGGGGCGATGACGAACGCGGTCACCAGCAGGCAGACGTAGAAGCCGGGCAGGATGCGCAGCGCGCGGGCGGCGAGGTACTCACGGAGGCGTGGGTTGCTGAGCCAGCTCGCGGTGATGAGAAATCCCGAGATGGCAAAGAACCCGTCCACACCTATGCAAAGGAGAAGTTGAAGAACGGCCCGAATGTTCGGTAAGTGGCCCCTGATCGGGAAGGTGTGCCAAAAGATCACCTCGCCTGCCAGCGCCAGCCGCCAGGCGTTCAGTGCATTGTTGCGCGGATCGAAGACCTGCCCGAGTTTCATCCGCCTCCCCCGTAGTCCGCACAGGGCCTATCGGCGTCATCGTATCGCGACCAAGCACCAAAATGGGCTGGTTCACGGTACCTAAGGTACTGCGCAATGGCAAATATGCGGTGACCCCTTACCCGCTAATCAACCTGGTCAACTGTTGAATACATTTCTGCGCGCGATGAGTCACCAAGTGTGTTGTGGGATAACAACCGTCGCGTTCGGCGGAATTGCTCGGTCGCGCGCTTATCGGTTACTCATCCCCTCAATAAACCGCTGCGTCTCTTCCCAGCTGGGCAAAAGCCCGGCGGCGCGCACTTCTTCGAGGCTGGGGGCCGCGGCGTCGCGTTCGGACAGGCTGGGCGCGGCACCGTTCACCAGCGGCCAGTCGACCCCGATCGCCGGATCGGTTGCGCAAATGGTGTGCTCGCGCTGCGGGTTGTATTCGGCCGAACACAGATACATCACCGTCGAATCGTCCTGCAGGGCAAGGAAGCCGTGCCCCAGGCCTTCGGAGAGGTAGATCGTCCTGCGGTCCTTGTCGTCGAGCAGCACCGAATCCCACTGGCCGAACGTGGGCGAACCCTCGCGGATGTCGACCACGACATCGAACACCGACCCGCGCACGCAGGTCACATATTTCGCCTGGCTGGGAGGCAACTGCGCGAAGTGTAAGCCGCGCAACACACCGGCGGACGAAACCGAACAGTTCGCTTGCCGGACATCCAGTCGGTGACCGGCGAACTCGGTGAACCCCTGGTCGGTAAGCCACTCGAAGAACAGGCCGCGGGAATCGCCGTGAATGGCGGGGGTGATTTCCCATGCGCCGGGAATGGCGAGTTCGCGCACTTTCATTTTACTGACCACGCTCTTCGTAACGGGCTTCCGCGGCGTCCTTCAAAGGGCGCCACCACGATTCGTTGGCACGATACCAGTCGATGGTGGCGCTCAAGCCCTCCTCGAAGTCGGTATGCTTTGGCGCCCAACACAGTTCGTCGTACAGCAGCGACGGGTCGATGGCGTAGCGCAGGTCGTGGCCGACCCGGTCGGTCACGTGGTCGAAGTCGTCGGGTTCGCGGCCCATCATCTTCAGCAGCGTGCGCAGCACGCTGAGGTTGTCGCGCTCGCCCTCGGAGCTGATCAGGTACGTGCGCCCGATCTCGCCCTTTTCCAGGATCCGCCGCACGGCGCTGTTGTGGTCGTCGACGTGGATCCAGTCGCGCACGTTGGCGCCGCTGCCGTACAGCTTGCACCGCCGGCCGGTGAGCACGTTGGTGATCTGGCGCGGAATGAACTTCTCGACGTGCTGATAGGGCCCGTAGTTGTTGGAGCAGTTCGAGATCGTCGCGCGCACGCCGTACGACCGCACCCAGGCCCGGACCAGCATGTCGGCGCCGGCTTTGGTCGCCGAGTAGGGGCTCGAGGGGTTGTAGGGGGTTGACTCGGTGAACCGGTGGGGGTCGTCGAGCTCCAGGTCACCGTAGACCTCGTCGGTCGAAATGTGGTGCAGCCGGACACCGTGGCGCCGCACCGCTTCCAGGATGGTGAACGTCCCGACCACGTTGGTGTGTAGGAACGGCCCCGGGTCGTCCAGCGCGTTGTCCACGTGGCTTTCGGCGGCGAAGTGCACCACCGCGTCGGACTCGGCGACCAGCCGCGAGACGAGCTCGGCGTCGCAGATGTCGCCGACCACCAGCCGGATGGCGTCTTCGACGTCGGCCAGTGACTCGCGCCGGCCGGCGTAGGTCAGCGCGTCGAGCACCGTCACGGAGTCCTCGGGGTGCTCGCGGACGGTGCTGTGCACGAAATTCACGCCGATGAAGCCAGCGCCGCCGGTGACCAGTAGCCGCATGGTCAAACCCTAACCGAGCGCGTCGGTCAGCTAGCGGGAGTCAGCCCCAGCGGTCCGGCCAATTCGCGAAGCGCCGACACCAGCGCGTCTTCGTCCCCGCCGCCCAGCACCTGGATAGCCACGTGATCGGCCCCCGCGTCGAGGTGTTCGCGGAGTCGCTGCGCGATGGCTTCGGGGCTGCCGTGGGCGATGACCGCGTCGATCAGCCTGTCGCTGCCCGGCTTGCGGACGTCGGCCTCGGTGAAGCCCAGCCGCAGCCAGTTGTTCACGTAGTTGCTCAGGCCGAGGTAGAACTCGACCATCTGCCGGCCGATCGCGCGCGCCTCGTCCGGGTCGGTGGTCAACACCACCTTGTGTTCCGGCGCCAGGAACACCGACCCGCCCAGCTGCTCGCGCGCCTTGGCGGTGTGTTCGGGGGTGGTCAGATACGGGTGCGCGCCGGCGCTGCGCTGCGCCGCCAACCGCAGCACGCGTGGGCCCAGGGCCGCGAGCACCCGGCGGCTGGTCGGCACCACCGCGGCGTCGAGCTCGTCGAGGTAGGAGACCAGCGCGTCGTACGGCTTGACGTATTCCTGGGTGTGCTCGGGATGTCCGACCCCGATCCCCAGCAAAAATCTTCCCGGATAGGCCTTCTCGATGCGCTTGAAGGATTCGGCGACGGCCGGGGCGGGTGCGGTCCAGATGTTGACGATCCCGGTGGCCAGCTGCAGGGAAGTCGTCTCGGCCAGGGCCGGCTCCGCCCAGGCCAGGTCGGCGTCGGGCGATCCGCCGATCCAGGCGGCGCCGTAGCCGAGCGATTCGATCCGCCGCGCCAGGCCGGGCGTGATGGACCTCGATCCCAGCCATACGCCGAACCGGCCCAGATCGGGTTTGAGTGCTACTGCCTCGGTCATCGAAGTCCCCCTGTCAGAACGGTCGCGGACGGTCAGCCCAGGCCGAGCGGCCCCGCCAATTGGGCCAGCGCCGGCACCAGGTTTTCATCCTTCGTCAGGACCTGCACGGGCACGTGGTCGGCGCCCGCGTCGAGGTGCTCCTTCAACCGGGCCGCGATCGCCTCCGGCGTGCCGTAGGCGACGACCGCGTCGACCAGGCGGTCGCTGCCCGGCTTCGTGACCTCCTCGTCGGTGAAACCGAGCCGCTTCCAGTTGTTGCGGTAATTGGCGAGCTGGAAGTAGATGTCGAGCGCCCTGCGGCCCACCGTACGGGCCTTCTCGGCGTCAGTGGTCAGCACTGCCTTGTGTTCGGGCGCCAAGAACGCCGACGGGCCGATCAACTCGCGCGCCTGAGCGGTGTGCTCGGGGGTGGTCAGGTACGGGTGTGCCCCGGCGCTGCGCTCCGCGGACAGCTTGAGCACGCGGGGGCCGAGAGCGGCGACCACCCTGCGGTTGGTGGGCACGCCGTATTCGTCGAGCTGCTGAAGGTAGTCGGCCAGTGCGTCGTAGGGCTTGCGGTATTCGGTGTGCGCCTCGGGATGGCCGACGCCGATGCCGAGCAGGAAGCGGCCGGGGAAGGCCTTGTCGATGCGGTGGAAGGACTCGGCCACGGGCTCGGCCGCGGCGGTCCAGATGTTGACGATGCCGGTGGCCACCTGCAGGGTGGTCGTCGCGTCAAGGAGGGGCTCCACCCAGGCCAGCTCGGCGGGCGGCGATCCGCCCACCCAGACGGCCCCGTAGCCCAGGGCTTCGATGTCTTTGGCTTGCTCGGGCGTGACGCCGCGTCCGAAAACTCCGAACCGGCCGAGATCGGGCTTGCTCGCTGCATCGGTCATGGTTGTTCCCAACCGGCGCAGCGGGGGCCCTATTCCGCAGGCTCCATATCCACGATGGGCGGGGCCTCGAGGGGGAGCAAGACGATGAATCGGGTGTCACCGGGCTTGGACTCGACCCGCAGGTCCCCGCGATGCTTCTTGGCGACGATGTTGAAGGCCAGGTCCAGCCCCAGGCCGGTGCCCTCCCCGACCGGCTTGGTGGTGAAGAACGGTTCGAAGATGCGCTGGCGCACGTCCTCGGGCACGCCGGGGCCGGTGTCGCAGATCTCGACACGCGCCATCTTCTCGCCTTCCCGGCAGGTGCGGATGGTCAGCGTGCCGCCCGCATCGCCCATCGCGGCGATCGCATTGTCGATGATGTTGGTCCAGACCTGGTTGAGATCG
Organism: Mycobacterium sp. E342; assembly: GCF_001667665.1. Taxonomy (NCBI): domain Bacteria; kingdom Bacillati; phylum Actinomycetota; class Actinomycetes; order Mycobacteriales; family Mycobacteriaceae; genus Mycobacterium; species Mycobacterium sp. E342. The sequence goes on along the minus strand of NZ_LZJM01000266.1, from coordinate 89,740 downwards.
CCCGGATAGCAAGGGATTTCGGGAAGAGATCGGTCCAACTCCTTGACCACCGTGATGCCGGCATCCCGGCCCAGCCGGTCGGCGAACATCACCAGCGTGCTGCGCAGCAGTTCGTGAATGTCGGCCACCTGGAAGGGGGCACGGTCCATCTGCGAATACTGTTTGGCGTCGGCGACCAGCGCCGAAATCCGCTTGCTCGCCTCCAGGATCTGATTCAGCAGGAGCTCGCTCTCGACGGTGTACGTCAGCCACCGGATCGCCTTCTCCAGCGACGCCGACGCACCGAGCTCGTCGGTGGCCGCGGCGATCCGCTCCAGCCAATCGGTGTCGATGCCGCCCTCGACGAAGGTGGGCGCGATGTCCCACCCGCCCTCGATGCCGTGGCCGTCGAGCCATTCGCCGACGGCGTCTTCGCAGTCGGCGGTCTCGATGGCGGTCAGGTTCGCCGACGCCGCCTTGGCGACCTGGGCGGCGACCTCCTCCTGCAGGCGCACCAGCGCCCGCAGCGCCTCCGGGCTGACGGTCCCGTCGGCGAGCATCCCGAGTTTCTGGCGCATGCCGGCGACCCGCTGGCGCAGCTCCGAGGCCGCGCGGACGGTGGCCGCGGCGGGGTTGTTCAGCTGATGCGTCAGGCCGGCGGACAGCTGGCCCAGCGCCAGCAGCTTCTCCCGGTTGTCGATGATCCGGCGGGTCCGCTCGAGCCCGACCGCCATCCCGTCGAGCAGGTGGACGGCCATCGGGAACTGGTCCTTCATGAACCGGGCGAACGCGGGCGCGTCGAGCACGAAGAACCGCGACGGCTTGGTGACGTACACCGTCGCGTCGTAGCTCTGATGCTGGGGCTGACCGGTGAACGCCCGCCACGCGCCGCAATACACTCCGCGCTGCGAGGTCCGGTTGGTCTCGATGTCCTGGCCGCCCGACAGCTTCGACATCACCAGCTCGCCGTCGAGGAGGACGTAGAGGCAGGTCGCCGGTTCACCCTCGACGCAGATCGGGCCCGGTGGATAGTTGTCGATGTGGCCGTTGGCGCACAACACGGCCAGCTGCTCGTCGGTGAGCGCCTCGAACAGGAACAGGCTGCGCAGCTCGTCGGGCTCGCACGGAACCGTGGTCACGATTCCGCCAGGTAGCGGTGCACCAGCATCACGGCCATCGAACCCTCGCCGACCGCGGCCGCGACGCGCTTGGCGGACTCGGCCCGCACGTCGCCCGTGGCGAACACCCCCGGCACGCTGGTCTCGAGGTGGTGGGGCGGGCGGTCCAGCGTCCAGCCGCACACGTTGCGCAGGTCCGGCCCGGTGAGGACGAAGCCGTGGCTGTCGCGGGCGAGCACCCCGTCCAGCCACTCGGTACGCGGCGCGGCGCCGATGAAGATGAACATCCGCGCGCAGGTGACCTCCTGGGTTTCCCCGGTCCGGTTGTTGACCAGGGTGAGCCGCTCCAGGTGGTCGTCGCCGACGGCGCGGTGCACCTCCGTGCAGGTGCGCACGGTGATGTTGGGCCGCTGCTTGATCTGCTGGATCAGGTAGTAGGACATCGAGGCGTCCAGCGACGGGCCGCGCACCACGATGGTCACCGACTTGGCCTCCCGGGACAGGTACATCGCGGCCTGGCCGGCGGAGTTGGCCCCGCCGACGACGTAGACCTCCTCGTCCGCGCATTCCGACGCGATCGAGACGGCCGCCCCGTAGTAGACGCCGCGGCCGGTGAGGTCGCTGCAGCCCTCCGCCGGCAGCTGGCGGTAGGCGACGCCGGTGGCCAGGATGACCGCGTGCGCGTCGATCGAGCCGCCGTCGGCGAACCGCACCGTGCGCTTGGGGCCGTTGACCTCCAGCGCCGTGGCGGTGCGGGCGGTGATCAGCTCGGCCCCGAACTTCTCGGCCTGCCGCCGCGCCCGGTCGGCGAGCTGACCGCCCGACACCCCGTCGGGGAAGCCGAGGTAGTTCTCGATCCGTGAGCTCTGGCCCGCCTGACCGCCCGTCGCCGTGCGTTCGATGAGCACCGTGCGCAGCCCCTCCGACGCCCCGTACACGGCGGCGGCCAGGCCCGCGGGCCCGCCGCCGACGACGATCAGGTCGTAGAACTCCTGGGACGGTGTGGTGGTCAGGCCCAGGGTGTCGGCCAGCTGCGCGTCGGTGGGTTCGACCAGGGTGTCGCCGCGTTCGGTGACGACGACGGGTAGCCGCAGGCCATCCTCGCCGGCGGCCTTGAGCAGCCGCTGGCCGTCGGGGTCGTCGGCCATGAACCACGAATAGTGCAGCCCGTTGCGGGCCAGGAAGTCGCGCACCTGCCAGGACCGCTCCGACCAGCGGTGCCCGATCACCTTGGTGTGCGGGATCGGGTGTTCCGGCGCCGCCCGCCAGGCGTCCAGCAGTCCATCGATGACGGGATAGAACTTCTCCTGCGGCGGGTCCCACGGCTTGAGCAGGTAGTGGTCCAGGTCGACGACGTTGATCGCGTCGATGGCGGCGTGGGTGTCGGCGTAGGCGGTCAGCAGCACGCGGCGTGCCGCCGGGTACAGGTCCATCGCCTGCTCGAGGAATTCGATGCCGCTCATCTGCGGCATCCGGTAGTCGGCGATCAGCACCGCGACCGTCTCGCCGCGCAGCTTGAGCTCCTTGAGCGTCTCCAGGGCGTCGGGTCCCGAGTCGGCCCGCACGATCCGGTGCCGGTCACCGTATTGACGACGCAGATCACGGGCGACGGCACGCGAGACCGAGGGATCGTCGTCGACAGTCAGCAGGACCGGCTTGCGAGGTTGAAGGGAGGAGGCTGCGGGGCTCGCGGGGCTCGTCATCGGGTTCAAGTATGCCCTCGTCAGGGCGCTGGCGGCAGGTCGAGGAGGCGGCTGGGCGGCCGAACCGATTTCGCCGTCCGCGATTTTGGGTAAGGGCCCTGACCAGGTATCGTGGGACAACGGTGCGTCATCCGCGCCGACTTTTTGCGTGCCCTGTCTTAGGAATTCCCTGGAATTTCCTGCCCTTGGCTCACGTTTCTAGTCGGGCGAATGCTGCGCCGGAATGGGCGCACATCAAGGATACGAAACCAAAGACGAGGATTGCTGAACAGATATGGCCAAGAAGGACGGTGCCATAGAGGTCGAGGGCCGCGTGGTCGAGCCCCTGCCCAATGCGATGTTCCGCATTGAGCTGGAGAACGGTCACAAGGTGCTCGCCCACATCAGCGGCAAGATGCGGCAGCACTACATCCGCATCCTGCCCGAGGACCGGGTGGTGGTGGAGCTGTCTCCCTACGACCTGTCCCGGGGCCGCATCGTGTACCGGTACAAGTAACAGCCCGAATTTGGATCACGAGAAGAACAGGATCGAACAGCCGTGAAGGTGAACCCGAGCGTCAAGCCAATCTGTGACAAGTGCAGGGTGATCCGTCGGCATGGGCGGGTCATGGTGATCTGCTCCGATCCGCGCCACAAGCAGCGCCAGGGCTAGTGGCGATCGCAAGCGCGGCTTAGCCGGGCGCAGCGGGTCGGCACGACCCATCAAGCGCAGCTCTGCCCAACACAACTGAATGCAGACCTCCCAGCACCACTGAACGGCTGGCATCTAGAGAGATGGGCCAGTTCATCCACGCCCGGACGGAGGCCGGGCCCCGCCCCAGATTTGGAGCGGGAACGGGCTGGGAAAAGACCTCCGCCTAGAAAAAGAGGAAACGCCACCTATGGCTCGACTAGTAGGCGTCGATCTGCCGCGCGACAAGCGGATGGAGATCGCGCTGACCTACATCTTCGGCGTCGGCCGCACCCGGTCGAACGAGATCCTGGCAGCTACCGGAATCGACAAGGACCTGCGTACCAGGGACCTGACCGACGACCAGCTGACCCACTTGCGTGACTACATCGAAGCGAACCTCAAGGTTGAGGGTGACCTGCGCCGCGAGGTGCAGGCCGACATTCGCCGCAAGATCGAGATCGGCTGCTACCAGGGCCTGCGGCATCGCCGCGGCCTGCCGGTGCGCGGCCAGCGGACCAAGACCAATGCGCGCACCCGCAAGGGCCCCAAGCGCACCATCGCAGGCAAGAAGAAGGCCAGGTAACCGCCCATGCCACCAGCCAAGAAGGCAGCCTCTGCGCCCAAGAAGGGGCAGAAGACCCGCAAGCGGGAAAAGAAGAACATCCCGCACGGCGCCGCGCACATCAAGAGCACGTTCAACAACACGATCGTGAGCATCACCGACCCGCAGGGCAACGTCATCGCCTGGGCGTCGTCGGGCCACGTCGGGTTCAAGGGTTCGCGGAAGTCGACCCCGTTCGCCGCGCAGCTCGCCGCCGAGAACGCCGCGCGCAAGGCGCAGGAGCACGGCGTGAAAAAGGTCGACGTGTTCGTCAAGGGCCCGGGCTCGGGCCGGGAGACGGCGATCCGCTCACTGCAGGCCGCGGGCCTGGAGGTCGGCGCGATATCCGACGTCACCCCCCAGCCGCACAACGGCTGCCGTCCGCCGAAGCGCAGAAGGGTCTAGGGAAGAATCATGGCTCGTTACACCGGACCCATCACCCGCAAGTCGCGCCGGCTGCGCACCGACCTTGTCGGAGGCGACCAGGCGTTCGAGAAGCGCCCCTACCCGCCCGGCCAGCACGGTCGCGCGCGGATCAAGGAAAGCGAATACCTGCAGCAGCTGCAGGAGAAGCAGAAGGCCCGCTTCACCTACGGCGTCATGGAGAAGCAGTTCCGCCGTTACTACGAGGAGGCCGTGCGCCACTCCGGCAAGACCGGTGAGAACCTGCTGCAGATCCTGGAAAGCCGGCTGGACAACGTCGTCTACCGCGCCGGGCTCGCCCGCACGCGCCGGATGGCCCGCCAGCTGGTCAGCCACGGCCACTTCAGCGTCAACGGCGTGCACGTCAACGTGCCCAGCTACCGGGTGTCGCAGTACGACATCATCGACGTGCGGGACGGCTCGCTGAACACCGTGCCGTTCCAGATCGCGCGGGAGACCGCCGGCGACCGCCCGATCCCCAGCTGGCTGCAGGTGGTGGGGGAGCGTCAGCGCATCCTGATCCACCAGCTGCCCGAGCGGGCGCAGATCGACGTGCCGCTCACCGAGCAGCTGATCGTCGAGTTCTACTCGAAGTAACGGACTTTTCGGGCCGCCCGGCCCGGAAACCTCAACGGCATCAAATAGCGGGTGCCGAGAAGGAGAAGAAGAAACACCATGCTGATCTCTCAGCGACCCACACTGTCGGAAGAAGTCCTCTCCGACAACCGCTCGCAGTTCGTCATCGAGCCCCTGGAGCCCGGATTCGGCTACACCCTGGGCAATTCGCTGCGCCGGACGCTGCTGTCGTCGATCCCCGGCGCGGCCGTCACCAGCATCCGCATCGACGGCGTGCTGCACGAGTTCACCACCGTCGCCGGGGTGAAGGAAGACGTCACCGCGATCATCCTCAACCTCAAGAGCCTCGTGGTGTCCTCGGAGGAGGACGAGCCGGTCACCATGTACCTGCGCAAGCAGGGCCCGGGTGCGGTCACTGCGGGTGACATCGTCCCGCCCGCCGGTGTCACGGTGCACAACCCCGACATGCACATCGCGACGCTGAACGACAAGGGCAAGCTCGAGGTCGAGCTCGTCGTCGAGCGTGGCCGCGGCTACGTGCCGGCGGTGCAGAACCGGGCCTCCGGCGCCGAAATCGGCCGCATTCCGGTCGATTCCATCTACTCGCCGGTGCTCAAGGTGACCTACAAGGTCGACGCGACCCGTGTAGAGCAGCGCACCGACTTCGACAAGCTGATCCTGGACGTCGAGACCAAGAGCTCGATCACCCCGCGTGACGCGCTGGCTTCCGCCGGTAAGACCCTGGTCGAATTGTTCGGCCTGGCGCGCGAACTCAACGTCGAGGCCGAGGGCATCGAGATCGGGCCGTCGCCGGCCGAGGCCGACCACATCGCCTCGTTCGCGCTGCCGATCGACGACCTGGACCTGACGGTGCGGTCGTACAACTGCCTCAAGCGCGAGGGCGTGCACACCGTTGGCGAGCTGGTGAGTCGCACCGAGTCCGACCTGCTCGACATCCGCAACTTCGGTCAGAAGTCGATCGACGAGGTGAAGGTCAAGCTGCACCAGCTGGGCCTGTCGCTCAAGGACAGCCCGGCGAGCTTCGACCCGTCGCAGGTCGCCGGCTACGACGTGGCCACCGGCACGTGGTCCACCGAGGGCGCCTACGACGACCAGGACTACGCGGAAACCGAACAGCTGTAAAGGCCGTCCGGTGACGATGCGGCCGCTGAGGAACCGGACACCTACAACAGAAGCCCGTCCCGGCCCTACCTGATACGGGGGCCGGCCCCCGATGAGGAGATAGTGCAATGCCCAAGCCCACCAAGGGCCCCCGCCTCGGCGGGTCGTCTTCGCACCAGAAGGCCCTGCTGGCCAACCTGGCCACGTCGCTGTTCGAGCACGGCCGGATCAAGACGACCGAGCCCAAGGCGCGCGCCCTGCGGCCGTATGCGGAAAAGCTGATCACGCATGCGAAGAAGGGCGCGCTGCACAACCGCCGAGAGGTGCTCAAGAAGATCCGCGACAAGGACGTGGTGCACGCCCTGTTCGCGGAGATCGGGCCGTTCTTCGCCGACCGCAACGGCGGCTACACCCGCATCATCAAGGTCGAGCCGCGCAAGGGCGACAACGCACCGATGGCGGTCATCGAGCTGGTGCGGGAGAAGACGGTGACCTCCGAGGCGGACCGGGCGCGTCGCGTCAAGGCTTCCAAGAAGTCCCCCGAAGCCAAGGACGCGCCCGTCGCCGCGGCGGCCGCCCCCCAAGCGGCGGTCGAGCCCGAGGAAGCCGTCGGCCCGACGGCCGACGAGGTGACCGAGACGGCCGAAGCCGCTGAGACCGGCGACGCCGGCGAGGCCACCGAAGCCCAGGCCAAGGCCGAGGAGAAGGCCGACAAGGCCGTCGCCGCGCGGGCCGAAGCCGAAAAGGCCGCCGAGGCTGACGAGGCTGACGAGAGTTAGCGAGCCCGTCCGTCTGCGGCTCGACATCGCCTACGACGGAACGGAATTCGCGGGCTGGGCGCCCCAGTCCGGCCAGTGCACCGTCGCCGGAGTGCTCGACGAGGCGTTGACCACCGTCTTCCGCACGCCGATGCGGCTGCGGGCGGCCGGGCGCACCGACGCCGGCGTGCACGCCACAGGCCAGGTGGCCCACGTCGACGTGCCCCCGGACGCGCTGCGGTACGCCTACCCGCGCTCGTCGCGCGCGGGCGAGTCGGAATTCGAGCCGCTGGTGCGCCGGCTCGGCCGGTTCTTGCCCAACGACGTTCGGGTGCTCGACATCGCCCGCGCCCCCGCGGGTTTCGACGCAAGGTTCTCGGCGCTGCGGCGGCACTACGTCTACCGGCTGTCGACCGCGCCCTACGGCGTACAGCCGCAGCAGGCCCGCTACGTCACCGCCTGGCCGCGTCCCCTCGATGTGGACGCGATGGCCGCCGCATCGCGAGACCTGTTGGGGCTACACGACTTTGCCGCATTCTGCCGGTATCGGGAGAACGCCACCACCATTCGCGACCTGCAGCGCCTCGATTGGTCGCGCGACGATGACCAGATCACCGCGCACGTCAGCGCCGACGCGTTCTGCTGGTCGATGGTGCGCTCTCTGGTCGGCGCGCTGCTGGCCGTGGGCGAACACCGCCGCCCGGTGTCGTGGTGTCGCGAATTACTCACCGCCACAAGCCGCTCCAGCGACTTCGCCGCCGCACCCCCGCAAGGTCTGACGCTGGTGGGTGTCGATTATCCGCCCGATGACCAGCTGGAGGAGCGCAACCTGATCACCCGGGATCTGCGCACCCGCTAAACCTTCTTCGCGACGAAATTCGCGGCCTGGTTGGTCAATCCGGGCACGTAGCTCAGGTGTGACGCCCACCGGGTGCCGCCCGAGCAGATCGGGTCGCCCGGGTTGCACAGGTCGATGGTCTTGCCGGCGAATTCCGGGGTCAGGGCGTTCATCAGCCCGCCGGCGCGGCTCGACGGATTCCCGAACAGGGCCACGGCCGCGACGTGATCGGCGGCCGCGGGCGGCAGCGGCTGGCGGAAGCCCAGGCCGGGCAGCGGTGCGGCCGTGACGATGTCGACGACGGCGGCGCCCTGCGAGTACCCACCGAGCACCAGCTTGGTGTTGGGGCAGTTGCCGGCCATCTGCTGAATGTGGTTGCTGGCGTCGTTGGCTCCGTCGGCTGCGGCGAGGAAGTCCTTGTTGGCCGGGTAGTTCACCCCGTAGGAGCCAACGCTTTTGCTGGTCTGCTGGCGCAGCGAGTTGACGAAGGCGCCGCCGACCTTGCCGACACCGGGCGGTTCGTCGGTCCCGCGGGCGAACACCACCTCAACGCCGGGGCAGGAGGCGAAGGCCTGCGGAAGCAGTTGGGGAGCAACCACTATCGCGGCGCCCGCGAGCAGCCCGGCGCCCAGCGTCAATGGAATCAGCCGCACCCCACGATGTTAGGGGCGCGTTGGTCTCGCGCCGGTAACGATTCAGACGAGAGGTGCTTGCGGAGTCACCGTGGTGGGCGCGCTGGGTGCGTCGGGCGCGGGGCCCGTTCCGCCGTGGATCGAGGGCGGCGATCCGGGCGGGGTCTGCTGCCCGTACACCGGTGACGGCGTGGCACCGGGCTGGTTCGGGACGGGGCCCAGCGGCGGCCCGAACGCGGGGCTGGACGGGCTCGAGCCGGCCAGCTTCTGGGCGACGAACGCCGCGGCCTGGGTGGTGTAGACGGGGACGTAGCCCTCGGTGTGCCCGCTCCACTCGTTACCGGGCCCGGCGTGGCAGATCGGGTCGTTGGGGTTGCAGTAGTCGGCGGCCTTGGAGCCCAGCAGCGCGCTCTGGGTTGGCAGCGTGCCGCCGGCGCGGTCGGCCACGTCACCGAACGTGACGACGGCCGCGATGTTGTTGGCGTACTGCTCGGGCAGCTTGTTGCCCCAGCTGATGCCGCCGATCGGGACGCCGGCCACGATGTCCATCACCGATGCGCCCTGCGAGTAGCCGCCCAGCACGATTTTGGTGTTGGGGCACGTTTCCACGCTCTTCTTGACGCGGTCGATGGTGTCGTTGGCGCCGTCGCCGCCGTGCAGCTGCAGCTTGCTGGCGGCGTAGTTCACGCCGTAGGGCAGGATGTTCAGGCCGGTCTGCTGGCGCAGCGAGTCCACCAACGCGTCGCCGACGCGGCCCAGGCCGGCCGGTTCGTTGGTGCCGCGGGCGAAGATGACCTCGACGTCCGGGCAGTCGAACGCGCGCGCCACCGGCGCTGCGGCGGGGGATAACAGCAGGCCAGCGGCGGTGACCAGTGCAGAGGCCCCGAGCCCGGCGCAGCGACCTATGCGGTGAGAAAACACGCCGTAACTTTACCTACCCTAAGCACGGTTCGAAAGTTCGCTGACCTGTGGATCAGCTAAGCGGTCCCTCGGCCGGCCGCTTTAGCGTGTGAGCAACGACTACGCACGGTGGGGGATCGGTGCCGGCTCAGCAGACCACGTGGCTGCACATCAGCGGCTACCGATTCCTGCTGCGCCGTATCGAGTGCGCGTTGCTGGGCGGAAACATCCATACCCTCTATGCCCGCTCGCGTGCGCCGACGGCGGCGCTGACGGTCGGGTGCGTGCTCACGGTGATCGCCGTCGCGGGAGTCGCGCTCGTCGCGCTGCTGCGGCCACGGGTGGTGCTGGACGACACCCAACTGGTGATGGGACGAGAGTCCGGGGCGCTGTACGTGCGGGTCGGCGATACCTGGCACCCGGTGCTGAACCTGGCGTCGGCGCGGTTGATCGCGGCGACGGCTGCCAACCCCCGGCCGGTGCCCGAAGCTGACCTGGCGCGCGCCAAACGCGGGCCGCTGCTGGGCATCCCGGGCGCGCCCCAACTCATAGGCCCGCCGTTGGCGGCGGACGAATCGGCGTGGACGATCTGCGATGCGGCGGGGGCCGGCGCGACCACGGTGATCGTCGGCCGGACCGACGAGCCGACGATCCCCCGCCCGGATTCCGGGCAGGCCCTTCTGGTCGCACCCGCCGGGGGTTCGCCGACCTACCTCCTCTACGACGGTCAGCGTGCGATGGTGGACGTCACCGACGCCGCGGTGGTGCGCGCGCTCCGATTGGAAGGGCGTACGCCGCGGCCCGTCTCGCCGTCGTTGCTGAACGCGATTCCCGAGACGTCACCGATCAGGGCGCTCCGGATTCGCGGCGCCGGCGAAGAGGCCGCCGCGATGCCTGGATTTGCGGTGGGCAGCGTGGTGCGCGTCATGCGGGCCGGGGGTGACGAGTATTACGCCGTGCTGACCGCGGGCGTCCAGCGCATCGGAGAGGTGGCTGCCGATCTGCTGCGCTTCGGCAACTCCCGAGGCACCGCCAACGTGGTCACGGTGGCACCCGACGCCATCCGCGCGGCTCCCATCGTCGACTCGCTGCCGGTGGCCGGTTTCCCCGACCGGGCACCGGCACTCTCGGACGACGGCGGCACGTTGTGCGTCTCCTGGCAGGCGGCCCCAGGGCGATCCGGCGTCACGTTCCTCGGAGGCGGCGGGCTCCCGCTGCCAACCGGTCATACGCCGCTGACCTTGTCACAGGCCGACGGCCACGGCCCCGCGCTGGACGCCGTGTATGTGCCGCCCGGCCGGAGCGCCTACGTGCGGGTCGACGCAGGCTACCTGGTCACCGACAGCGGGGTGCGGTTCGCAATCCACGATGACGACGCCGCGCGCGCCCTCGGGTTGCCCGCGCCGCATCCCGCGCCCTGGTCGGTCCTGGGGGTGCTGCCGGCGGGACCGGAGCTGAGCAAGGAGAAGGCCTCAATCGCCCGCGACTCGCTGCCGGCGAGCCCGTAGTCGACTCGAGGCCAACCCGGTGGCCAGCGCCATCCCCAGTACCGCGAGGCAGACGGCGGCGCCGCGCAATGCGGTGTTCCGCGCGTGGGCATCCGGTGGTGCGACCGGCGCAGGCGGGGCGATCGGCGCGCGCGCCGGTGGCGGCGCGGTCGCGGGCGTACCGGCATCGGTGCTGACGGCCGCCAGCGCGTCGACGGTGCCGCTGCCGACGAGCGGATCCCAACCTCCGGGTGGGTGATGCGCCGTCGATTCGATGCGCTGCATCACCTGGCGCGCCGTCAACCCCGGGAACCGGGACCGGATGAGTGCGGCCAGCCCGCTGACCACCGGTGCGGCGTAACTGGTGCCGGACACCGGTTCCGAGGCGAGCGGCGTCACCGCCTCGCCGGGGGCCGCGACGTCCACCCAAGGACCGGCAAGGGTGAATGCCGAAGGCGCGCCCGCGGCATCCACCGAACCGACGGTCAGCACATAGTCGTCGTACCAAGCCGGGCTGACCACGACCGTGACGTTGTCCCAGCCGGCATCCCGGCGCTGGGGTGGGCACTGCCCAGCCGCACCGGTGTTGCCCGCCGCGGCCACGACGACCGCATTCTTGACGTCCACGGCGTAGGCGAGCGCGGCGCCCAGCGCGCGGTCATCCAGCGCCGACGCGATCGGAACGCAGGCAACCGAGGAGATGTTGATCACCGATGCGCCGAGGTCCGCGGCGGTGCGGACGGCTCTCGCCATGGTGTCGACGTCACCGACGCCGGCGCGGGACCGATCTTTGGCGGGGGAGAACCTGGGGCTGGACTGCCGAATGCTGATCAAGGTGGCTTCGGGCGCCATTCCGCTGAGGCCGGGCGCCGTCGAATCCTCTGTCGCGCCGATGATCCCGGCCACCAGGGTGCCGTGCGCGTCGCAGTCCTGGGTGCCGTCGCCGGTGGACACGTAGTCGCCGCCGGGGACCACTTCGGGTAGCAGGCGATGACGCGAAACGCCGGTGTCGATGACCGCGACACGTTGCCCTGCACCGCGGGTGAGCCGCCATACCCGCGCCAGGTCAGGGAGCAACGCCGGCCGGTCGGGCGCCGATTCCGCCGTCATCGTGGCGCACGTCTCGCGTTGCACCGTAGGCCACGGCGGGGCCGGGCGGGCGGGCTTCGGTAACCACTGGTCGTCGACCTTGGGTGGCGAAATCGCCTGCGCCGGTGGCGTTCCGGTGGCCACCACCGCCACCAGTGCCGACGCCGACAGGATGCGCGCGCCGCGCGACGCCCTCACGTGAGATTCAATCCCCGGACGGTGCCATAGAGCCCACAGATCCAGAAGGTCAGCGGGACCATGGCGGCCAGCGCCAGCCACTCCATCGCCTGGACGCTTCGTCGGGCAAGCGGTGGCAGTGATATCGCGGGGGCGACGAAGCCGAGGTACATCGCCGCGGCCGCCAGCGTTGCCGTCCCCGCGGCGAGCCATGGCCCGTTCCCCGGGGCGTTGAAGGCGGCAACACCGAATGTTGTTCCCACGACTCCGATCCCGGCCACGATCAACGCCGGCATCCGCCTGCTATCACTGGAGCACGCCCGCAGCAGTAACAAGGCGCCGGTGATGGCGCCGAACGCCATGCAAGACAGGCGCGGTGCTCCGGCCGCAACGGTGACGGCGGCACCGACGGCCGCTGATGACGAAAACCCCGCGAGCAGACTCGATAACCAGGCGTCGGCGCGGAGCGTTTGGTCCGCCAGGCGCGCCTCAGCGTCGGTCCCGTCGGCGTCCGGGGTCGGCGTCAGCTGGGGCGACAAACCCGCCAAGATGACCGATACCCGCGCCGCCGCCCCGAGCGCGCCGAGCGACACCAGCGCTGAAGCCGCGCCGATGATGTGCGGCGGGGCGGCAGTGAGCACGCCCACCAACGCGGCCACCGCGACAACCGTCGCGAGGCATGACGCCGCGGTCACCGCGACCACGAAGCGGCCCACGGATCGCGTCGCCAGTACGCAGGCGGCGGCCGCCGCCGTGGCGGCCAGCAGGACATGGCAGACACCCGGAGCGCCGGGAACCGCCAAGAACCCGGCAACCCCAGCGAATGCGGTGGAGATCGCGCTGAGCGCCAGCCCGGCGACCGCGTCCCGGTAGACCCGGTGGGCGACCGCGGCGGAGAGGAAGGCGAACAGCGCCGCGGCCGTCGTCGCCCCCACCGTGGCGTGGGCGTCGTAGGCGCCGGGAGCGTTTCGGGCCAGCGCCAGAACACCGACGACGGTCAGGCCGCCCGCGGTGATCGCGCCGGCGAGCCGGGCCGCCAGTCGACGACGCGTGTCCGCCTTGGGATCCGCCACCAGTGCCTCCGACACGGCCTCCACGACGTCGTGGTGACGAGCGGCGGGCGGCGGGGCCGATGGCCGGCTCAGCAGCAGGACGTCGCCGTCAGCAATTCCGCTCTGGGCGAGCGTCTTCGACGGGTCCAAAGCCGCAGACCCGGGGAGTGACAGGTGATAGCGCCGGGCGGTCACGTCGCCGCCGACGTCGCCGGCGTCCAGGAGGTCCACGATCGACGGGGTCAGGACGGCGACGGGAATCCCGGCCGGGAGTGCCAGGTCGGCGACGGCGGCGCCGGAGTGGATCGAGACACGGCGCAGACCCGAATCGGTTGCAGGCAAAGGTGGGCCCTTCGGTCGGAATACCGTGAACATAGCCAGGTTTCGGGCTGCGGGTATGCCGCTGTCCACAGGTGAGTTGTCGTCGTTGCCGGTGGTGCCTACCGTGCGTCCAACGGGAGGACGGGATGACCGAAGTTTTCGTGCCGGTGGCGCGGTGGCCACCGCCGGCGGTGGCCACCGCGGACCTCGTCGTCGATGCCCCGCCCGACCCACCGCCTCTGGCGGCACCCGGCCTCCTGCCCCTCCTGTTGCCGGCCGTGCTGGGCCTTGCCGGGGTGGGGGTCATGGCGGCGGCCTTGCGGTCAGGGCCGGGTGCCGGCCGCCCTCCCATGTTGCTGGCGTTCCCCGTCATGATGCTGGCGTCGTCGCTCGTAACAGTTCTGTCCGGGCGTGCGCGTCGCCGGAATGGTGGCATCCAAGCCGACCGCCTCGACTACCTCGGATACCTCAGTAGGCTGCGCACTACCGTCGTGGAAACGGCCGCCTCGCAGCGTTTCTCGCTGGACTGGCGTCACCCCGACCCGGACGCGCTGTGGACATTGATCGGTGGGCCCAGGATGTGGGAGCGGCGACCGGCGGATCCCGACTTCTGCGTGGTCCGGGTGGGCGTCGGAGCGCAGCCGCTCGCCACCCCCTTGGCGGCACCACCGGTGGGCGAGTCCGGTGATCCGGTCACCGTGGCCGCATTGCGTCGCTTCCTGGCGACGCATTCCACGATCGTCGCACCGATCGCCGTCGGTCTGCGCGGAAGTCCGCGCGTCAGGATCGACGGTGATGCGGTCGCGGCGCGCGGGCTGCTGCGCGCGATGCTCTGCCAACTCGCCGTCTTTCATCCCCCCGACCAGCTACTGATCGTCGCGGTGATCAGCGAGCGGAACCGTCAGGAGTGGGAGTGGCTGAAATGGTTGCCGCACAACCAACACCCGGCCGCATCCGACGCGGTGGGCGAGGTCCGGATGGTCTATCGCAGCGTGGGGGAGGCGCAAGCCGCGCTCGCCGGTGCGCGGCCGGCGCACGCGGTGCTGGTCGCCGACGTGGACCAGACTGTCTCGTGCGCGGGCGCGACCGTTGTCGAACTCGGCGGCGGTTGCGCCGGGACGCCGGTCACCATAATCCGGTCGGGTGAGACTCGCCAGCCAGCGCGGCCGGACCGGATGGAGCCCATGGACGCGCTGGTATGCGCACGTCGGCTGGCGAGATACCGGGCCGGCGCGACCGTTCCTGGCGGGCACGGCGCGGACTGGCCGGCCCTGTTGGGGATCGGTGACGTGAGCCGATTCGATCCTATCGCGTTGTGGCGGAGCCGAACCGACCGCGATCGGCTCCGCGTCCCGATCGGAATCAGCGCTGACGGGGCACGGCTGGAATTGGATATCAAGGAAGCAGCCGAAGACGGCACGGGCCCGCACGGGCTCTGCGTCGGCGCCACGGGGTCGGGCAAGTCGGAGTTGTTGCGCACGATCGCGCTGGGCATGATGGCCCGCCACTCTCCGGCTGAGCTGAATCTGCTGCTCATCGACTTCAAAGGCGGCGCAACGTTTCTCGACTACGCGCGGGCTCCGCACGTGGCGGCGGTGATCACCAATCTCGCCGACGAGGCCCCGCTGGTGGCCAGGATGCGCGACGCCCTGGCAGGTGAAATGAATCGCCGGCAACGGCTGCTGCGCGAATCGGGCTGCGCCAGCGTCGCGGCACATGAAGCCAGGCGCCGGGCGGGTGTGGCAGCACCGGCCCTGCCCACCCTCTTCATCATCGTCGACGAGTTCTCCGAGTTGCTCAGCCAGCACCCGGATTTCGCCGACATGTTCGTGACGATCGGGCGGCTCGGCCGGTCGCTGGGCATGCACCTGCTTCTGGCCAGCCAGCGGCTCGACGAGGGCAGGCTACGCGGACTGGACGCCCACCTGTCCTACCGGATCTGCCTGAAAACCCTGTCGGCCAACGAATCACGCGGGGTGCTGGGAACGCTCGACGCGTACGAATTGGCAAACGAACCGGGGGCGGGCTATCTGCGCACGAGCGTGGGCGAGCTGATCCGCTTCTCCTCGGCGTACGTCTCGGGACCGGCTGCGTCCCGCGCACCGGGCGCCGGTCCCGTGGCGACTACTTCCGTGCAGCGGTTCGGCACTGACAAGGTCGGCGAGATCACCCGCACCGAAGGGGTCGGTGTGCCGTCGGAGCGGACGGTCCTGCGGGCCGTCCTGGACCGGCTGGCCGGTCACGGGCCGCCGGCGCACCCCGTCTGGCTGCCACCGCTGGACGCGGCGCCCGCGCTGCACGCGGTGCTTCGCGACGGGGTTCCCGCGCCGCACGACCTGACTGTTCCCCTCGGCATCGTCGACCGCCCCTTCGAGCAGCGCCGTACGCCGCTGTTGGTCGATTTGCGCGGCGCCGCGGGCAATGTGGCGGTCGTCGGCGCACCCCAATCGGGGAAGTCAACGGCGCTGCGCACCCTGGTCACGGCGCTGGCGGCCACTCACGGCGCGGACCGGGTGCAGTTCTACTGCCTGGACTTCGGTGGCGGAACGCTGACGTCGACACAGACGATCCCGCATGTCGGCGCGGTTGCCGGCAGGACCCAACCGCGTCTCGTCGCGCGGATCGTTGCCGAATGCGAGTCGGTCATCCGTTCGCGGGAAGCCATCTTCAGCGACCGCGGAATCGGCTCGATGGCGGAATACCGTCGCCTTCGGGTGCAGCACCAGGCGTTCGACGACGATCCGTTCGGGGATGTGTTCCTCGTCGTCGACGGCTGGGCGAATATGCGTGAGGAGTTCGCTCCGCTGGAAGCACCGATCACGGCCATTGCGAGTCAGGGGCTTTCGTTCGGCGTGCATGTCGTGTTGGCGGCGTCGCGGTGGGCCGAGATCAGGCCGGCCCTGCGGGACCAGATCGGCACCCGCATCGAGATGCGGTTGGGTGACCCCGCCGACTCCGAGTTGGACCGCAAAGCGGCCCAACATGTGCCCCATGGCAAACCGGGCCGGGGTCTTTGCGGTGACGGGTCGCACATGATGATCGCGTTGCCGCTGGCCGAGATCCGTCCGAGCGAGTCCGTCGCGCCGCCGATCTCGTTGCTTCCGGAGCGGGTGGAGCGTGACACCGTCGTGGGCCGGGCGGGCGACCGTATCCTCCTGGGCATCGACGAGGGTCGCCTGCAGCCGGTGACGTGTGAATTCGACCGGCAGCCCCATCTGCTGGTAGTCGGCGACAAAGGGTGCGGGAAGACCGCGACGTTGCGGACGCTGTGCCACGAGATCGTCCGGACGCAGAGCCCGACGCAAGCCCGCGTCATGATCGTCGATTTCCGGCGCTCGCTGCTCGGTGTCATCGAATCGGAGCATCTCGGCGGCTATGCCGTGTCACCCGGCGCGCTGGCCGCTCTACTGCCCGATCTCCTCGACCTGCTGCGGCGGCGTATGCCCCCGCCCGACGCGACCCAGGCGCAGCTGCGAACCGGGTCCTGGTGGTCCGGTCCGGACATCTATGTCGTCGTCGACGATTACGAACTGGTCGCCGCCCCGGCCGGCAACCCGTTGACGCCGCTCACCGAATACCTGCCCTACGCAACCGATCTGGGCCTGCATCTGGTCATAAGCCGGCGTAGCGGCGGCGCCGAGCGCGCGATGTTCGAGCCCCTGCTGGCCGGATTGCGTGACCTCGGCTGCATGTCGCTGACGATGAGCGGGCTCCCCGGCGAGGAGGTGCCGTTCGGCTCCCGTCGCCCCGCGCGGTTGCCGCCCGGACGCGGTGTCCTGCTCACCCGCGACGGCGACGAACAGCTCGTCCAGGTTGCGTGGAGCGCGCCGTGACGGCGCATCGCGCCGTCATCGAGGCCGGTCCCGCCACGATCCGTCGAATATGTTGCGGCACAGAAACGGTCGTCGACGGCGCGCCATCCGAGGTCGTCGGCGCGGCGCTTGGCGCGATAGACGATCCGGTGGCGCTGGTGGGTGAGCGCCCGGTTGCCGTGACTTCGCTGTGGACCGCTGCCCTGCGGTCGGCGATCTGTACGGACGGCAAGGGTGGCGTCGTGCTGCATCCATCCTGGTGGTCGTCATCGCGCATCGGAATCCTGAGTGCGGCCGCGGCCACCGTGTTCGACGGCGCGCTCGTGCGGCCCCGGTCGTGGTTGCTCAGGCGGGCTGCCCATACCGATGCCCAGCCGACGCTCGTGGAGATCACCGGCGGGATGGTGGTGATCGACGGCGATCACGTCGTCGCCGTACCGCGTCGCCCCCCGCGTCCCGTAGCCGACGAGGTGCTGGGCGCCCTCGCGACCATGCCCGGGGCCGTCGTGCTCATCGACGCGCCGAGCGCGGTCCCCGGGGCGTCGGCTCTGGCCGCGGCGATCGCCGACGGCGCGCGCGGCTTCGGACGGACGGCGCTGCATGTCGACGACGAACGGCTGGCCCGGCTGGCCCGATCGGCGGTGACCGATCTGGGCGAGCCAACCGGGCCACCCGGTCGAGGCGATCGTGCCCCGAGCCGCGGGCGGACCCTGGGCGGCCTCGGCGCGGCCGCCATGGTGCTTGCCGCGGCGGCCCCGGCCCTGGCGGGCCGGCACGACGCGTCGGCCCCGCCGCCGGTGGACGTGCCACCCACCACGTTTCTCGTCGAAGGCCGGGTGGCGGTGACGGTGCCCGCGGGGTGGCCCACGCAGCGGATCACCGCCGGACCGGGATCGGCGCGAGTGCAAATCACCTCGCCGTCGGATCCCGAGGTGGCCTTGCACGTCACGCAGTCGCCGGTCACCGGCGAGACATTGAGTGGTACCTCCGAGCGGTTGAGACGCGCCATCGACGCGGAGCCCGCGGGATCGTTCGTCGACTTCGATCCCACCGGGACCAGCGCCGGCAGGCCGGCGGTGACGTACCGCGAAGTCCGCGCCGGGCACGAGGTGCGGTGGACGGTGCTGGTGGACGGGCCGGTGCGGATCAGCCTTGGATGCCAGAGCCGGCCGGGCAAGGAAGAGGCCGTCCGTGCTGTCTGCGAGCAGGCGGTGCGGTCGGCGCACGCGATCGGATGAACTCCGGATCGGATGGAACCGAAGGGGCGTCGACGCGGTCGAATTCAGTATGGCTACACCGAACACACTGAGTACCGACTTCGACCTGATGCGGTCGGTCGCCGGGACCACGGACGCCCGCAACGAGGAGATCCGGGCCATGCTGCAGACGTTCATCGGCCGCATGAGCGAAGTGCCGCCGTCGGTGTGGGGCGGGGTCGCCGCAGGGCGGTTCAAAGCGGTGGTGGATCGCTGGAACGCCGAGTCGTTGCGGCTTTACCACGTCCTGCATGCGATCGGCGAGACCATCCGGCACAACGCTGCCACCCTGCAGGAGGCCGGCCACGACCACGCGACCCATATCGCCGCCGCCGGCGGAAACCTCTAGTCGAAAGGATTCACCCGTGGAATCGGCGCTGTCCTATAACTTCGGCGAAATCGAATACTCGGTGCGTCAGGAAATCCACACCACGTCGACCCGTTTCAATGCCGCGCTGGAGGAGCTGAGGTCGCAGATCGCCCCGTTGCAGCAGTTGTGGACCCGCGAGGCGGCGGCCGCCTACCAGGTCGAGCAGCAGAAGTGGCATCAGTCGGCGACGGCCCTCAACGAGATCCTGGTCGACCTCGGAAACGCGGTGCGCGACGGCGCCGAAGAGGTGGCGAACGCCGATCGGCGGGCGGCCGGGGTGTGGGGTCGGTAGCCGCACGCACCCATAGTCGTCTGTGTGGTCCCGGCGGGGGAGAGCCGCTGGGACCACACAGTCATTTTGACCTGCGGGGACGTGCGTCGGTAAGCTGCTCGGTTGGCGTGCGGTACGCCGGGCCTCGGGTCAATGTCGGTCGCCGAGAACCCTTCCTTTTGGACCCACCGCCAACGCCTGACCGGCACCCGGCTCGACCCGGGATCCACCTCGAGAAAGAAAAGGTAAGCGCTGTGCCCACCTACGCGCCAAAGGCGGGTGACACCACGCGGTCGTGGTACGTCATCGATGCCACGGACGTGGTGCTTGGCCGCCTTGCCGTCGCGGCAGCCACCCTGCTGCGCGGCAAGCACAAGCCGACGTTCGCCCCCAATGTCGATGGCGGTGACTTCGTCATCGTCATCAACGCCGACAAGGTCGCCCTCTCCGGCGACAAACTGCAGAGCAAGCTGGCTTACCGCCACTCGGGGTATCCCGGCGGCCTGCACTCGCGCACGACCGGCGAGCTGATGGACAAGCACCCCGACCGCGTCGTCGAGAAGGCGATCGTCGGCATGCTGCCCAAGAACAAGCTCAGCCGGCAGATCCAGCGCAAACTCCACGTCTACGCCGGCCCGGAGCACCCGCACGCCGCTCAGAAGCCGGTTCCGTACGAGATCAAGCAGGTGGCCCAGTGACCGAAACGACCGAGGCCCTGGACACCACGGCCACCCCGGAAACCCCGGACGTCCCGGCCGAGGCGCCCGCCCCCGCGGCCGCCGACTCCTACGTCTTCGACCGGCCCATCCAGACCGTCGGCCGCCGCAAGGAGGCCGTGGTGCGGGTGCGCCTGGTGCCCGGCACCGGCAAGTTCGACCTCAACGGCCGCAGCCTGGAGGACTACTTCCCCAACAAGGTGCACCAGCAGCTCATCAAGGCCCCGTTGGTCACCGTCGACCGGGTGGACAGCTTCGACATCTTCGCCCTGCTGCACGGCGGCGGCCCGTCGGGCCAGGCCGGGGCGCTGCGCCTGGGCATCGCCCGGGCGCTGATCCTGGCGCAGCCCGAGGACCGGCCCGCGCTGAAGAAGGCCGGTTTCCTCACCCGCGACCCGCGGGCCACTGAGCGCAAGAAGTACGGCCTGAAGAAGGCCCGCAAGGCGCCTCAGTACAGCAAGCGCTGATCAACCATCACGTTCTGGCCGCAACGGGGCCTCATCAGGCGTCTCATCGGCGTGTCTGCGCCCAAACGTGCCCCGTTTCGGTCAGAAAAGAACGGGCACGTTAGGTGCTAAACCGTCAACTGTGAGAGGTTTGTCCGCATGGGTCGACTATTCGGCACCGATGGTGTCCGTGGGGTCGCCAACCGGGAGTTGACCGCCGAGCTGGCGCTCGAGCTGGGCGCCGCCGCCGCGCGGCACCTGGCGAGCGCGGGCGGGCCGGGCCGGCGAGTCGCCGTGATCGGGCGCGACCCCCGGGCCAGCGGCGAAATGCTGGAGGCCGCCGTGATCGCCGGGCTGACCAGCCAGGGCGTCGACGCGCTGCGGGTCGGCGTGCTGCCCACCCCCGCGGTGGCCTACCTGACCGGCGCGTATGACGCCGACTTCGGGGTGATGATCTCGGCGTCGCACAACCCGATGCCCGACAACGGCATCAAGATCTTCGGTCCCGGCGGCCGCAAGCTCGACGACGACACCGAGGACCGGATCGAGGCGTTGCTCACCGCCGAGACCGGGATGCGCCCGGTCGGCGCCGGGATCGGCCGGGTCATCGACGCCGAGGACGCCGACGACCGCTACCTGCGGCACCTGAGCAAGGCCAGCACGATGCGGCTCGACGGCCTGACCGTGGTGGTCGACTGCGCCCACGGCGCCGCGTCGTCGGTAGCGCCGCGCGCCTACCGCGCGGCCGGCGCACGGGTCATCGCGATCAACGCCGAGCCCAACGGGCTCAACGTCAACGACAACTGCGGCTCCACCCACCTCGATTCGCTGCGCGCCGCGGTCATCGCCCACCGGGCCGACCTCGGCCTGGCCCACGACGGGGACGCGGACCGCTGCCTGGCCATCGACGCCAACGGCGAGCTCGTCGACGGCGACGCGATCATGGTGGTCCTCGCGCTGGCGATGCGCGAGGCCGGCGAGCTGGCCTCGGACACGCTGGTGGCCACCGTGATGAGCAACCTCGGGCTGCACCTGGCCATGCGCTCCGCCGGGATCACCGTGCGCACCACCGGCGTCGGCGACCGCTACGTCCTCGAGGAGCTACGCGCCGGCGACTACAGCCTCGGCGGCGAGCAATCCGGCCACATCGTGATGCCCGCGCTGGGCTCCACCGGGGACGGCATCGTCACCGGGCTGCGGCTGATGACGCGCATGGTGCAGACCGGCTCGTCGCTGACCGAGCTCGCCGCGCCGATGCAGACGCTGCCACAGGTGCTGATCAACGTCCGCGTCGCCGACAAGGACACCGCCGCCGCGGCGCCGGCGGTGCGCACCGCGGTCGGCGACGCCGAGGCCGAACTCGGCGACACCGGCCGAATCCTGTTGCGTCCCTCCGGAACCGAGCCCGTCATCCGGGTGATGGTGGAGGCGCCCGAAGCGGACGTCGCGCAGCGCGTGGCGAACCGGGTGGCCGAGGCGGTCAGCTCAGCGCACTGAACCTCCTCGGAACCCGGGCGCGTCCCGGGGCGTCGGATTAGGCATGAGATTCGACAGGGGAATACGACCGGTCGCCGTGGCCCGTACCGAGATCGACGTCCCGGCGACGCACCGCGTCGCCGACCAATTCTGTGCCGCGGCCGACCTCCTTGACCGCGCCCTCAGCGATCAGCTGGGCCGGCTGGCTTTCGGCGGGGCCGGCGCCGGGCGGGCGCACACCGCGCGCGGTGACGCGCTGCGCGCCGAACTGGAGCGGCTGACCGCCCAGGTGGCGCAGTGGTCGCGCGCGTCAGTCGAGATCGCCACCGCCCTTCGGGGCAGCGCCGAACGCTACGCGGACGCCGAACTCTATGCCGCGGCGCGGATCGCCTGATCATGGCCGACCGGTTGGACGTCGCCGCGCGCCTCGCCGAAGGGTTGCCCGCGGTCGAGCACACCGAGAGTTACGTGCGGGCCTGCCATGCCCTCGGTTACCAACATCCCGACCTCACGGCGCATCTCGCGCAGGTCCGCGACTGGTACGGCACCGAAGACGGCCTGGACCTGCGTGCCCTCGACCGTGACTGCGCGGAGTTGCGGGCGGCGGGCGACGCGGTCTCCGAAGCGCTGCGCATGCAGCGCGCCCAGGTCGCCGTGCTGGCCGCGGCGTGGACGGGGCCCGGCGGGGACGCCGCCGTCCGCTTCCTGGAGCGCCACTGCGACGCCGCCGGCGTGGTGACCACCGAATTGCGCGCGGCGGCGCAACGGTGTGAATCACTGCGCGACAACCTGTGGTACCTGGTCGACTCGAAGGTCGCGACCGCCATCGCCGTGGACGACCGCACTCAGGCGCTGCGCCCTACCTGGTTGGCCGCGGCCGCGACGGTCACGACCGGGGCGGGGGATCGGCCGGCCGCCGAAGGGGTGGTGCGCGAGCAGGTAATCCCTTACGTGGACAACGAGATCCGCGACGACTGGCTGACGACGATGCGCTCGACGCGCGACGGTGTGGCGACCTCCTATGACATGGTCACCGACAGGATGGCCGCCGCGCCGGCCGCCCGCTTTGAAGCTCCGGGGGACCTCGGGTGCGGCTACCAGCCCGTGCGACCGGCCGCGCCCGCCACCCCGCCGGCGGCGGTCACGCCCGCTGCCGCCACCCCGCCGGCGGATCCGGCGCCCACCGCGACGACCGTCGCGCCCTCTCCCGTTCCCGCCACACCGCAGCCGGACTGGGGATCGACGCTCGGTGACACGGCCGGCATACCCGCGGGGGGATTGGGCGGCGGGCTCGGCGGTGGTGGGCTCTTCGGGGGTGAAGGTCTCCTCGGGCTGGCAAGCAGGATCGTCGACGCGGTCGGTGGGCTGGTCGGCTCGGCTGCCGATGGATCCGGAGCCACCGATCCTTTCGACGAGGGAGACCCCTTCGGCGAGGACCCGTTCGGGGCCGACGACACCGACGACGAGCCCGCCAAGGCGGAAGACGTCGGCGACGCCGAAGGGGCCACGCCTGACGCGGCGGCTCAGCCTGTCGACGCGCCGCTGCCTGCGGATGCGCCGCCGCCCGCGGATGCGCCGGCGCTGACAGACCCGGCGCCACCGGCGGTCGCCCCACCGCCCGACGCGCCCGCACCGGCGGGCGCTCCCGCGGCGGGTGAGCCGGGGCCCGCGGCGACCGACGGGAAGACGCCGTGCGAGATCGCCGCGGACCAGCTGCCGCAGGCCGGGCAGTGACGGCTCAGGCGGGGCGCAGTTGCAGCACGTTCTCGACGAAGCGGACGGATTCGGCGCGGTCGGTGGCCAGCGGGCTGAGCAGCAGCGTCGTCACGCCGGCCTCGGCGAACGCGGCCAGGCGTTCGGCGACGTACCCGCGGGGGCCGACCAGCGACATGCCGCGCACCAGTTCGTCGGGCACCGCGTCGACGGCCTCGCGCTTGCGGCCGGACAGGTACAGCTCCTGGATGCAGTCGGCGACCTCGCCGAACCCGTAGCGCGTCGCCAGGGCGTGGTAGAAGTTGCGGCCCCTGGCGCCCATCCCGCCCAGGTACAGCCCCAGCTGCGGCTTCACCCACGCCAGCCGTTCGTCGACGTCGTCGCCGATGGCCACCGACGCGTGCACCATGACGTCCAGCGGGCCCAGCGCCGGGTCCCGCTTGGCGGTCCCGGCCGCCAGCGCCTCGCCCCACACCGACGCGGCCTTGTCGGGGAGGTAGAAGACGGGCTGCCAGCCCTCGGCGATCTCGGCGGTCAGCTCGACGTTCTTCGGGCCCAGCGCGGCGATACTGATCGGGATGCGTTCGCGCACGGGGTGATTGATCAGCTGCAGGGCCTTGCCCAAGCCGGTGCCGCGGTCGGGGGGCAACGGGATCTGGTAGTGCTTGCCGTCGTGCCGCAGCCGCTCGCGCCGCCACACCTTGCGGCAGATCTCCACGATCTCGCGAGTGCGGCCCAGCGGGGCGTCGAACTCCACGCCGTGGAAGCCCTCGATCACCTGCGGCCCGGAGGTGCCGATCCCCAGCTGGAATCGGCCGTCGGACACGAAGTCCAGCCCCGCGGCCGTCATCGCCAGCAGCGAGGGCGTGCGGATGTAGATGGGAAACACCCCGGACGCCAGCTCGACGGTGTTGGTCTTGGCGGCCAGGTAACCGAGCTGGCTCACCGCGTCGAAGGCGTACGCCTCGGCCACCACGGCGATGTCGATGCCGGCCTTCTCGAGTTCGATCACGCGGTCCACGGCCTGATGAAACCCGCCCGAATAATCCAGGGCGATCCCGATTCGCATCAACGACAGATACCACGACGGTGACCGTCGGCCGCGGAGCGCGGCAGTGTCAGCCCGCCGACGTGCCTGTCCAGTACTCCGCGAACCGCCGGCCGTCGCCGGACAGGCGCAGGATGTCGTTGCCGGCGAAGGAGACCGGCCCGTCCGGGCCGCGGCCCGTCCCCACCCATCGGCCCGCGACCAGGTCACCCTCGCACAGGGGACCGATCTCGACCGCAAACGTCAAGTCCGCGAACATCTTTCGGGTCTCGGTGACGACCCGTTGCAGTTCCTCCGGCCCGTGCACATCCCGGCCGGGCCAGTGCCCGACGAAGTCGTCGGTAACGATCTCGGACGCGAAGGGCCGCCCGGCCCACAGCTCGGTGATCCAGCGGTCATACAGCGCGTGCACGGTCGACACAGGGGGCGATTACCCCGTCACCGCGTCACTTCAACAGCGCGACGATCTTCTCTTCCAGGGCGACCGGCGGCGCATCGGGATCCAACGGATCCGTCTTGGGCAGGTGGGCGTCCGGATCGGCGAAGTCGCGATACGTCTTGTCCCCGCCCAGCGTGGCGAGCAGGTAACCGGTCAGCAGCGCCCGCACCGTTCGCTGGGTGCGCCGGTGCGGGCCGGCCAGCCCGAACACCTTGGTCAGCCGCCGGCCCTCCACCAGCCCGCCGGGCTGGGCCTTGCTGACGATGCGAAGCGTGGCGGCATCCCACGCCCGCGACAGCGACAGCGCGTTGGAGTTCAGCGACCGCGGATCCCCCGGCGCGGTCAGGATCAAGCCGGGCAGCTTCAGCGTCGCGGCCGGCTGTTCGGCCGGGGGACTGGTCACCGCGGGGAACAACGCGGCCGCCGCCGCCAGCTTGTTGGGCATACCGGCCGCGGCGAACACGGCGGCCGAGCCGCCGAAACCGTGCCCGACCACGCCCAGCTTGGCGGGATGCACGCTGATCTTGCCCGGCCCGAGCCGGACACCGGACACGATGTCCAGCCCGGTGCCGAGGTCGAACGCGAAGTTGAGGACGGACGGGGCCAGGCCGCGTTCGGTGTCGGGGGCGCCGGCCACGATGCCCCACGACGCCAGGTGCTCGAGCAGACCCGAATAGTTGGCGGCCCCGGTGAGCCAGTCGTGTCCGAACGCGATCCCGGGCAGCCCCAGCCCCGCCTCCGGGGTGTACACCACGCCCGGTAAACCGGCGAAGGCCAGGTCACCACGCAAAACCCGGTGCGGGCCACGGCGGCTGAGTGCTGCGACGAGCTTGCGGGTGCGGGCCACGCGTCGACGTTAGCGCATCGGCGCTAGGCCCTGACCTCGATCATGCCGACCCGCCAGAGCACCGCATACACGTGGCGCAGCGGGATGCTGAGCAACCGGGCCGCGGCGTCCACCATCGGGTCGCCACCGCCGATCGGCTCGCGGTGCCGCCGCTTGGGCGCCGGCTTGGGCGCCGGAGCCAGCGTGAGGCTCGGTGCGGGAGCGGCCGAAAGAGTCACCACATCGTCGAACAGAACAGCAGTCATGATTCTCCCCTTGAAGGTCTGCAAAATTTCGGATTAACATCTATTAACGATTACTTATCCGGCGGCTTAAGCGTTCCTGGACTTTTTATAACGAGCCAAATTAGAGGCGCGGCGAGAAACGCGATTACCGGGTAGCTGGACGATCGGCATTGATGTCTGTCATAAACGGTTATTGCTGAGAATTACTGTTGCGCTGCGCGCATTTATCCTGGTAGATCACACGATCATCAAGGTGCTGACCGATCAGGCGGGCGTCAACGATCCGTCCTTTCTGCTGGCTTCGGTGATTGCCAGTCGTAGCCGATAGGCAGAATGTTAAGTAGCTGAATTGCTGGGGCGATGACGCAGACGAAAACGCCACGAATACATCAGGTGAAAAACGCTTCTACCGTTTATGAAGACGGCATGAGCAGGACGGTCAGCGGCCGTGCGGCGGAAAACCGGGTGGATTAGTCCACGACGTCCATCGGGGTCCCGTCCCAGAAGCGGAGCCCGGGCCCCGCCGGATCGCCGTACCACCCCGGGGGCGGGCCGACGGCGGCGGGCGGCTGCGCGGCCAGGTCGCGCACGTGGCGGATGGCGGTCCAGTTGGAGATCAGCGCGACCCAGTTCATCACCAGCAGCGAGACCACGCTCCACATCCGGCCCCCAGGTTGTGCAGCTGAGCGGTGCGGTAGGCCGCCTCGCATTGCTCGAGGGTCCCGGTGAAGGTGTAGGTGCGGTGTTGCCAGAAGATGACCGCGCCGGTGTGCTCGCTGAGGCGGAGATCCAAACGGCGGTAGGGGTCGGTTAAAACGGGCCTTTCGTGCAGGTGGGCGGGCTAAACCTAACCGCGGAGTGCGGGGCCGGTGGTCCGCCTGCACTACCCTGGTTCAAATGTGCGGAATCGTCGGCTACGTCGGGCAGCAGCCTGCCTGCAAGGTCGTCATGGATGCGCTGCGCCGGATGGAGTACCGGGGCTACGACTCCTCGGGGATCGCACTCGTCAACGGCGCCGGGACGCTCACGGTGTGCCGCCGCGCGGGCCGGCTGGCCAACCTGGAGGAGGCGGTCGCGCAGATGCCGCCGGAGTCGCTGGGCGGCACCACCGGCCTGGGCCACACGCGCTGGGCCACGCACGGGCGCCCCACCGACCGCAACGCGCACCCGCACCGCGACGCCGCCGGCAAGATCGCCGTCGTCCACAACGGCATCATCGAGAACTACCCGAGCCTGCGCCACGAGCTGGAGGCCCATGGCGTGGAGTTCACCAGCGACACCGACACCGAGGTGGCGGTGCACCTGGTGGCGCAGGCCTACCGGCACGGGCCGACCGCCGGCGACTTCGCCGCCTCGGTGCTGGCCGTGCTGCGCCGGCTGGAGGGTCACTTCACCCTGGTGTTCACCAACGCCGACGAGCCCGGCACCGTCGTGGCTGCCCGCCGCTCCACGCCGCTGGTGCTCGGCATCGGCGACGGCGAGATGTTCGTCGGCTCCGACGTGGCCGCGTTCATCCCGCACACCCGCCACGCCGTCGAACTCGGCCAGGACCAGGCCGTGGTGCTCACCGCCGACGGCTACCGGATCACCGACTTCCACGGCAACCCCGACGTGGAGTACCGCGAGTTCCACATCGACTGGGACCTGGCCGCCGCGGAAAAGGGCGGCTACGAGTACTTCATGCTCAAGGAGATCGCCGAGCAGCCCGCCGCGGTGGCCGACACCCTGCTGGGGCATTTCGTCGACGGCCGGATCCTGCTCGACGAGCAGCGGCTCTCCGACCAGGAGCTGCGCGAGATCGACAAGGTGTTCGTGGTGGCCTGCGGCACCGCCTATCACTCCGGGCTACTTGCGAAATACGCCATCGAGCACTGGACCCGGCTGCCGGTCGAGGTCGAACTGGCCAGCGAGTTCCGATACCGCGACCCGGTGCTGGACCGCAGCACCCTGGTGGTCGCCATCTCGCAGTCCGGGGAAACCGCCGACACGCTCGAGGCCGTCCGCCACGCCAAGGAGCAGAAGGCCAAGGTGCTGGCCATCTGCAACACCAACGGCTCGCAGATCCCGCGCGAATGCGACGCCGTGCTCTACACCCGCGCCGGGCCCGAGATCGGCGTCGCCTCAACCAAGACGTTTCTGGCGCAGATCACCGCCAACTATCTGGTGGGCCTGGCGCTGGCCCAGGCCCGCGGCACCAAGTACCCCGACGAGGTCGAGCGGGAGTACCGGGAGCTGGAGGCCATGCCGGACCTGGTCGCGCGGGTGCTCGCGATGATCGAGCCGGTGGCCGCCCTGGCCCACCGGTTCGCCCAGTCCTCGACCGTGCTGTTCCTGGGCCGCCACGTCGGCTACCCGGTGGCGCTGGAAGGCGCGCTGAAACTCAAGGAACTGGCCTACATGCACGCCGAGGGCTTCGCCGCCGGCGAGCTCAAGCACGGCCCCATCGCGCTGATCGAGGACGACCTGCCGGTCATCGTCGTCATGCCCTCGCCCAAGGGGCAGGCCACGTTGCACTCCAAGCTGCTGTCCAACATCCGCGAGATCCAGGCCCGCGGCGCGATCACCATCGTGATCGCCGAGGAAGGCGACGACACGGTGCGGCCCTACGCCGACCACCTGATCGAAATCCCATCGGTATCAACCCTTTTGCAGCCGCTGCTGTCGACCATCCCGCTGCAGGTGTTCGCCGCATCGGTTGCCCAGGCCCGAGGTTACGACGTCGACAAGCCGCGAAACCTCGCCAAGTCCGTCACCGTGGAATAGGCGGCGCCGCTTCGGCCGTATCGCCGCGAGACGCGAGCGATTCCGTTAGATTGCCTTGGGTAACAAGCCACTCCACGGAGGTAGGAGCAACATGCGGTCGGCGGTCACCAGATTCGCCATAGCAGGTTTTGTCGTCCTCGTCGTAGCGACGTACGTCGCGTTGTTCGAACTCTACGAAAGCACCGTCCAAGGAGTCGCGGCCGGCAATCTCAGCGACGACGCGGAGACGGTCGCCCACAGCATGGCGACGTTGACGGTGGACGAGATGCAGTCGAACTACAGCGCGGTTGTCGTCAACCTCGCCGTCGCGCCAGGTCCTGAGCTGCTGGACCCAGTGACCCACCGGCTCAAGGAAGATCTCATGGTGCGCGTCCGATCCTCGGTCCAGCCCAGTCGACGCGATTACACAAGAGGCATGCTCCCCGGCGTCTTCCCGGTCCCGCTGACCGTGTCGGGTCACGTCGAACGGTGGCCGTTCGACAACTACGCCTCCGGACCGATTGAGGTGCAACTCTTCCCCGGCGGCGACACGACGAAGCCGCCCGAACTCGTCCCGGTGACGTTTATCGACCACCTGCCCGGCTTCAAGGTCTCCGCGACCAAGATCCCGGGCCACGACGCCTACAGAATGAGCGTGCGGCGCGCGCTGAGCACCGCGGTGTTCGGCATCGTCATTTGCGGCGTGCTCATCGCGATCGCCGGCCTGGGCCTGTTCGTGGCGATCCAAACGGTGCGTAACCGGCGCAAGTTCCAGCCACCCATGACGACCTGGTACGCGGCGATGCTCTTCGCTGTGGTGCCGCTGCGCAACGCGCTTCCCGGCCTGCCGCCGTTCGGGGCGTGGATCGATGTCACCATCGTGCTCTGGGTGATCGTCGCGTTGGCGCTGGCGATGCTGCTCTACATCGCTTGCTGGTGGCGGCATCTAAGACCAGACGTTGCCACTCCACAGGCAGAGCCGGTCCCGGCGCCGTCGGGCTAACGTCTGGTGATCGGGTCGAAGTCCCGTCGTTTCAACCGATTTCCGACAGCCGTTGGAGCAAAGCCCGTCGGCGGCACGGCTTTCGCTCTCGGCCTGCGACGTCGACACACCCCGAGCCGCGCGCGTCCGTTACCGTCGAGGAGGCCGCCGCCGCGTTGCGCGGCTTACAATTTCCGGGCAATCGACTGACGTCAGCGAGTCAGGGGAGGCAAGTTGTCCGCGGACGGTCCCTCGGCGCAGAACAGACGCTTCGGGCGCCTGTTGATGATCGGCCTGGTGGCCCTCTTCGTCGCCAGCTACGCGATCTTGGTCGGGCTCTACACCACATCCGGGTGCGGTTGCCCCCGTCAGGTCACCAACGGCCAGCCGTCATCCGACGGCACCACCGTCACGATTGACCTGCAGGAACTCCAGTCGATCAAGGGCGGGCTGATCGGCAACGTGACCGTCGCGCCCGGCGCCGGCCTGCTGGACCCCCGGACCGGTGGCCTGAACGAGGATCTCACCCTCATCGTGCACTCGGCGGTGACACCCAGCAGGCGCACCTGGACCAAGGGCATGGTGCCCGGCGTCGATCCCGTACCGCTGACCATCACGGGCGACACGTCGGACTATCCGTTCGACCGCTACCACTCGGGGCCCGTCACGGTGGATCTTCTCCACGGCGCCAACCCGGTGCCGCAACGGGCGTCGGTCACCTTCGTCGACCGTCTCCCGGGCTGGAAGGTGGACGTGGCTACCGCCGCCGCATCGGGCGTGCCCGCGCCCTACACGATCGTGCTGAGTCGATCGCTCAGCACCGCAGCCTTCGCCGCCGTCCTCCTCACCATGCTCATCGCGCTCGCCACGATCGGCCTGTACGTCGCCGTGCAGACGCTGCGTGACCGGCGAAAGTTCCAGCCGCCCATGACAACCTGGTACGCGGCGATGCTGTTCGCGGTGATGCCGCTGCGCAACGCCCTGCCCGACACGCCGCCGATCGGGTCGTGGATCGACGTGACCGTCACCCTGTGGGTGGTCGTCGCGCTGGTCAACGCGATGCTGATCTACATCGTCTGCTGGTGGCGGCATCTGAAGCCCGAAGCCCCTGCGCCGCCGACTCCAGATCCGGTTCCGGTTGACACGCTTGCCGGCTAACGGGCGCGACGCAGCGGCCAGCGTGCGAAGGTGATGACGTGACGAATGCACCGGTGCGGTCCCGACTGCGCAGCATGGGGCTCGCGGTCTGGCATTACGTCAGCAGCGCGCCGTTGACCTACGGGTGGCTGATCGTCCTGGTGATCACCACCTTCATCCAGCATTGGCTTCCCCAGCGGCAACTGCACTCGATGCTGATGCACCATTCCACCAACATCCATGGGCTGGCCCGCGATCCGCTCGACGTGTTGTTCTCCAGCCTGTTGTGGATCGACGGCGCCAACCTGACGCCCTACCTGCTGCTGTTCACGTTGTTCCTGGCGCCGGCCGAACACTGGCTTGGCCAGTTGCGTTGGCTCACTGTGGGATTGAGCGCGCACATCCTGTCCACCTATTTCAGCGAGGGCCTGCTGTATTTCGCGATCGAGGAGCACGACGCGTCGGAACGGCTGGTGCACGCCCGCGACATCGGCGTGAGCTACTTCCTGGTCGGGGTGATGGCCGTGCTGGCCTATCACATCGCGCGCCCCTGGCGCTGGGGCTATCTCGGCGTGCTGTTCGTCATCTTCGGCTTCCCGTTGATCGCGATGGACCGCATCGAGCTGAACTTCACCGCGATCGGACACTTCACCTCGATCCTCGTCGGGCTGTGTTTTTACCCGATGACCCCCCACCAGGACCCCCGACAGCTGAGCCCCGCGCGACTGCGTGCCATGGCGCGGCGGCGCGGTTCGCCCGAGGTGTCGGCCTGAGCGGCAGCGGCCAATTGCGCGGCCCCTACCCGTAATGTGGCTGTGGTGCGGCACTACTACTCCGTAGACGCGATCCGCCAGGCCGAGGCGCCGCTGCTGGCCAGCCTGCCCGACGGGGCGCTGATGCGGCGCGCGGCCTTCGGCCTCGCCGCCGAGATCATCGCCGAATTGCGCGCCCGCACCGGTGGGGTGGCCGGCCGCCGGGTGTGCGCGGTCGTCGGCTCGGGTGACAACGGCGGCGACGCCCTGTGGGCCGCCACCTTCGTGCGTCGCCGCGGCGCGGCCGCCGACGCGGTGTTGCTCAACCCGGAGCACACCCACCGCAAGGCACTGGCGGCGTTCACCAAGGCCGGCGGCCGCGTGGTGCAAAGCGTCTCGCCCACAACCGATCTCGTCATCGACGGGGTGGTGGGCATCTCCGGCTCCGGGCCGCTGCGCCCGGTCGCGGCCGAGGTGTTCGCGGCGGTCGACCACGCGGGCATCCCGGTGGTGGCCGTCGACATCCCCAGCGGCATCGACGTCGCGAGCGGCGCCATCACCGGCCCCGCAGTGCACGCCGTCCTGACCGTCACCTTCGGCGGGCTCAAGCCCGTGCACGCGCTGGCCGACTGCGGGCGGGTGAAGCTGATCGACATCGGCCTCGACCTCCCCGAGACGGACGTGCTGGGTTTCGAGGCCGGCGACGTGGCCGCCCGCTGGCCGGTGCCCGGGCCCCACGACGACAAGTACACCCAGGGCGTGACCGGGGTGATGGCCGGCTCGTCGACGTATCCCGGCGCGGCCGTGCTGTGCACCGGTGCCGCGGTCGCGGCGACGTCCGGGATGGTCCGGTACGCGGGCAGCGCGCGCCACGAGGTGCTCGCGCACTGGCCCGAGGTGATCGCCTCACCGACCCCGGCGTCGGCCGGGCGGGTCCAATCCTGGGTCGTCGGGCCGGGATTGGGCACCGACGACACCGGGGCGGCCGCGCTGTGGTTCGCGCTGGAGACCGACCTGCCGGTGATCGTGGACGCCGACGGGCTCACAATCCTGGCGGCGCACCCCGAGCTGGCCGCCAACCGCACCGCGCCCACGGTGCTGACCCCGCACGCCGGTGAATTCGCCCGCCTGGCGGGTAATCCCCCCGGGGACGACCGGGTGGGCGCGTGCCGGAAGCTCGCCGACACCTTCGGCGCCACGGTGCTGCTCAAGGGGAACGTCACCGTGATCGCCGATCCGGGCGGGCCGGTGTACCTCAACCCGGCCGGGCAATCCTGGGCCGCCACCGCGGGCTCCGGCGACGTGCTGTCCGGCATGATCGGCGCCCTGCTGGCCTCCGGGCTGCCGGCGGCCGAGGCGGCCGCGGCTGCGGCGTTCGTCCACGCCCGGGCGGCGGCGCTGTCGGCCGCCGACCCGGGGCCCGGTGACGCGCCGACGTCGTCGTCCCGCATGGTTCCGCACATCAGGGCCGCGCTGGCCGCCCTCTAGAAAGGACTCTCCGCAGTGCCCCAACATCCTTCCCTGCCCGCCCACGGGATCACCCCGGCGTACACGGGCCGCCTGTTCACCTCGCCGGTGCCCGCGCTGCGGATGCCCGACGAGTCGATGGACCCCGAGGCGGCCTACCGCTTCATCCACGACGAGTTGATGCTCGACGGCAGCTCGCGACTGAACCTGGCCACCTTCGTCACCACATGGATGGACCCCGAGGCGGGCCGGCTGATGGCCGAGACGTTCGACAAGAACATGATCGACAAGGACGAGTACCCGGCGACCGCGGCGATCGAGCAGCGCTGCGTGTGCATGGTGGCCGACCTGTTCCACGCCGAAGACCTGAACGACGCCGACCCGTACAGCGCGTGCGGGGTGTCCACGATCGGCTCCAGCGAGGCGGTCATGCTGGGCGGGCTGGCTATGAAGTGGCGGTGGCGAGCGAAGGTCGGGAAAGGCTGGGAACGCCGGCGGCCCAATCTGGTGATGGGCTCCAACGTGCAGGTGGTGTGGGAGAAGTTCTGCCGATACTTCGACGTCGAACCGCGCTACCTGCCGATGGAGGAGGGCCGCTACGTCATCACCCCGGAACAGGTCGTGGACGCCGTCGACGAGGACACCATCGGCGTGGTGGCGATCCTGGGCACCACCTACACCGGTGAACTGGAACCGGTCACCGAGATCTGCGGTGCGCTGGACAAGTTGGCCGCCGGCGGCGGGGTGGACGTGCCGGTGCACGTCGACGCGGCCAGCGGCGGATTCGTGGTGCCCTTCCTGCACCCGGAGCTCAAGTGGGACTTCCGGCTGCCCCGGGTGGTGTCGATCAACGTCAGCGGTCACAAGTACGGGCTGACCTACCCCGGTGTCGGATTCGTGGTGTGGCGCAGCAAGGAATACCTGCCCGAGGAGCTGGTTTTCCGGGTCAACTACCTGGGCGGCGACATGCCGACCTTCACGCTGAACTTCTCCCGCCCGGGCAATCAGGTGGTCGGCCAGTACTACAACTTCCTGCGGCTGGGCCGCGACGGCTACGGCAAGGTCATGCAGGCGCTGTCCGGGACGGCGCGGTGGCTGGGCGAGCAGCTGCGGGTCAGCGACCACTGCGAGCTGATCTCGGACGGTTCGGCGATCCCCGTGGTCGCGTTCCGGCTCGCCGGGGACCGCGGATACACCGAATTCGACGTGTCGCACGAGCTGCGCACCTACGGCTGGCAGGTGCCCGCCTACACCATGCCCGACAACGCCACCAACGTCTCGGTGCTGCGCATCGTGGTGCGCGAGGGGCTCTCCGCCGACCTGGCCCGGGCGCTGCACGACGACGCCGTCTCGGCGCTGACCTCGCTGGACAAGCTCAAGCCCGGCGGCCATTACGACGCCCAGCACTTCGCGCACTAGGACGACGATCAAGGGCATCGAGTTCCTGGCCAGATACACCGAGATCGGCAGCGGCTACGGCGGTTATAGCGAAGATCACAAGTACTTCGGGCGCCACCAGACGATTTGAGCGGGACATGTCCCCAGCTCGTCGCGGCCGACTTGTCGCTCGGAGGCGGGCGCATAGGATGCGGCCCGGCGCGGGGACGTGTGGGGCTGCTGTGGCTGTTGCGACAATCCTGGGCCGTGAGCGGGCGGCGCCTGCCCCCGGTTCTGGGACAATGGCGGGCATGAAAGGGTGGGCCGTTACGCCGATATCCCTGACCCCGGGCCTGGTCGCCGAGGCCGTGGTGGACCTGGGCGCCATTGAGCACAACGTGCGGTTGCTGCGCGAGCACGCCGGCCGCGCGCAGGTGATGGCCGTCGTCAAGGCCGACGGCTACGGCCACGGGGCCACCCAGGCGGCGCGCGCGGCGTTGGCCGGTGGCGCGGCCGAGCTGGGCGTCGCCACCGTCGCCGAGGCGCTGGCGCTGCGCGCCGACGGGATCGCCGCGCCCGTGCTCGCCTGGTTGCACCCGCCCGGCATCGACTTCGGGCCGGCGCTGCTGGCCGACGTGGAGATCGCGGTGTCGTCGGAGCGTCAGCTCGACGAGCTGCTGGACGCGGCGCGCCGGACGGGCCGAACCGCCACGGTCACCGTCAAGGTCGACACCGGGCTCAACCGCAACGGCGTCCACCCCGCCCAGTACCCGTCGATGCTGACCGCGCTGCGCCGGGCCGTCGCCGACGAGGCCGTTCGGCTGCGCGGCCTGATGTCGCACATGGTGTTCGCCGATCAGCCCGCCAACCCCGTCAACGACCTTCAGGCCCAACGCTTCAGCGACATGCTGACGCAGGCGCGCGAGCAGGGGGTGCGGTTCGAGGTGGCGCACCTGGCGAACTCCTCGGCCACCATGTCGCGCCCCGACCTGGCCTTCGACCTGGTGCGGCCCGGCGTCGCCGTGTACGGCCTGAGCCCGGTGCCCGAGCTCGGGGACATGGGTCTGGTGCCGGCGATGACGGTGAAATGCCCTGTGGCGCTGGTGAAGTCGATCCGTGCCGGCGAGAGCGTTTCGTATGGGCACACCTGGACCGCGGAACGCGACACGAACCTGGCCCTGCTGCCGGTCGGCTACGCGGACGGCGTCTTCCGCTCGCTGGGCGGACGATTGGACGTGTCGATCAACGGCAAGCGCCGGCCCGGGGTCGGCCGGATCTGCATGGACCAGTTCGTCGTCGACCTCGGCCCCGGCCCGACCGACGTGGCCGAGGGCGACGAGGCGATCCTGTTCGGGCCCGGCAGCAGCGGGGAACCCACCGCACAGGACTGGGCCGACCTGCTCGGCACCATCCACTACGAAGTGGTGACCAGCCCCCGCGGGCGCATCACCCGGACCTACCGCGAGGCGCGAACCATTGAGCCGTGAGAAGACCCGCGGGCGCCAGAACGGGAGGACGTGGCTCGCGGGTGGCGCGGGCGTGACCGCCCTCGCCACCATCGTCGGAGCCTCGGCCCGCCGCTCCATGATCCAGCGCACCCACGGCGCCGAAGACCCTTACGCCGACGAGGATTTCGACCGGATCGACGACGACCGCGGCTCGGTGGTCACCACCCCCGACGGGGTGTCCCTGGCGATCCGCGAGGCCGGGCCCGCCGACGCCCCGCTGACCATGGTCTTCGTCCACGGGTTCTGTTTGCGCATGGGCGCCTTCCACTTCCAGCGCACCCGGCTGCCCCAGCACGTGGGCCCGAGCGTCCGGATGGTCTTCTACGACCAGCGCGGGCACGGGCAATCCGACGAGGCCCCGCCGGAGACCTACACGCTGACTCAACTCGGCAAGGACCTGCAGAGCGTGCTGCAGGTGGTCGCGCCGCGCGGGATGGTGGTGTTGGTGGGCCACTCCATGGGCGGCATGACGGTGTTGTCGCACGCGCGCCAGTTCCCGGACCAGTACGGGCACCGCATCGTCGGGGCAGCGTTGATTTCGTCGGCGGCGGAAGGCGTCGCCCGATCCCCGCTGGGTGAGATCCTGAAAAACCCGGCGCTGGAAGCGTTCCGGTTCACCGCCCGGTCCGCGCCGAAGCTCATGCACCGCGGCCGCAACGTGTCGCGCTCGCTGATCGGCCCCGTCCTGCGGGCCGCCTCCTACAGCGACCTGCACGTCAGCCGCAGCCTGGACGCCTTCTCCCAGCGGATGATGAACGGCACCCCCATCCCGACCATGGTGGAGTTCTTGGAGGCGCTGGAAGCCCACGACGAAACCGCCGGCCTGTGGACCCTGCTGCGCATCCCGACCCTGATCGCCTG
This sequence comes from Mycobacterium sp. E342, assembly GCF_001667665.1. NCBI lineage: Bacteria > Bacillati > Actinomycetota > Actinomycetes > Mycobacteriales > Mycobacteriaceae > Mycobacterium > Mycobacterium sp. E342. Next base: position 52,847 of record NZ_LZJM01000266.1, on the reverse strand, counting down.
CGGCGATCACGACCTGCTGACCCCGGACGAATACTCCCGCAAGATGGCGGCCTCGCTACCGCAATCCGAACTGGTCATCGTCGCCGGCGCCAGCCACCTCGCGCTGCTGGACAAGCCCGACGCGATCAACGACGGGTTGGTCCGCCTGGTCAAGCGGTCCACCCCGGGCCGCACCGCGCTGGCGGCCCGGTGGATGCGGGAAAGGCTGCGGCGGCGTGGTCGCTGAAAGGTCTGATGGCGGCGGCCCGCTGCGCCCGTCTTCGCCGCGCTTGCGATCGCCGCAAGACGCGGGCACGGCCACCCTGGACCGCGTCGAGGACACCGTCGCGCTGGGGTCGCGCCTTGGCGAGCAACTGCGCGCGGGGGACGTGGTGGTGCTCACCGGACCGCTCGGCGCGGGAAAGACCGTGCTGGCCAAGGGAATTGCCGCGGCGATGGACGTCGACGGCCCGGTCACCTCACCGTCGTACGTGCTGGCGCGGGTGCACCCGCCGCGGCGGCCCGGCGCACCGGCGATGATTCACGTCGACATGTACCGGCTCTTGGACACCGACGGCGCCGACCTGCTCGGCGAGCTCGACTCACTCGACCTCGACACCGACCTCGACGACGCGGTCGTCGTCGTGGAGTGGGGCGAGGGCATCGTCGAACGGCTTGCCGAGCGTCACCTCGACATCCGCCTGGAACGCCTGAGCGGATCGGACGTGCGGATCGCCTCGTGGCAGTGGGTGCGCTCGTGACGCTCGTTCTCGCCCTCGACACTGCCACCCCGGCGGTGACCGCCGGGATCGTCCGGCGCGACGACATGACCGTGCTGTCCGAGCGGGTCACCGTCGACGCCCGGGCGCACGCCGAACGGCTCACCCCGAACGTCATGGCCGCCCTCGCGGACGCCGGGCTGACGATGGGTGACCTGGACGCCGTCGTGGTGGGCTGCGGCCCCGGCCCCTTCACCGGCCTGCGGGTCGGGATGGCCACCGCCGCCGCCTACGGCCATGCGCTGGGCATCCCGGTGCGCGGTGTGTGCAGCCTGGACGCCATCGGGGTGCGCACCACCGGCGAGGTGCTGGTGGTCACCGACGCCCGCAGGCGCGAGGTCTACTGGGCGCGCTATCGCGACGGGTTCCGCATGGACGGACCGGGGGTCAACGCTCCGGTCGACGTCGATCCCGGCGGCGCGCAGGCGGTGGCCGGCTCCAAGGAGCATGCCGAGCCGTTCGGCCTGCCGCACCGCGGGCCGGTCTACCCCACACCGGCCGGCCTCGTCGCCGCCGTGCCCGACTGGTCGCAACGCCCGTTGCCGTTGGTGGCGCTCTACCTGCGTCGCCCGGACGCCAAACCCATGGCGGCGCGCGGATGACGGCCCCGAGCGAGCCCGTGACGCTCGGTGCGCTGACCCCCGCCGACGCGTCGCGCTGCGCGGAGCTGGAAAGGCAGCTGTTCGACGGCGACGACCCGTGGCCCGCTGCGGCCTTCAACCGGGAACTGGCCAGCCCCCACAACCATTACGTGGGCGCGCGGGTCGGCGGCGTCCTCGTCGGGTATGCCGGAATCTCGCGGCTGGGCCGCACCCCACCGTTCGAGTACGAGGTGCACACCATCGGCGTGGACGCCGCCTATCAGGGGCGGGGCATCGGCCGTCGATTGCTCGACGAGCTGCTGATCTTCGCCGACGGGGGCGTCGTCTTCCTGGAGGTCCGCACCGACAACGAGGCGGCCATCGCGCTGTACCAAAGCGTCGGATTCGAGCGGATCGGCCTGCGCCGGCGCTACTACCGTGCCAGCGGCGCCGACGCCTACACCATGCGCCGGGGCGCCCTGTGAAAACCATCCTGGCCATCGAAAGCTCCTGCGACGAAACGGGAGTCGGCGTCGCGCAGCTCGACGATGACGGCACCGTGACGCTGCTGGCCGACGAGGTGGCGTCGAGCGTCGACGAACACGTCCGCTTCGGCGGCGTGGTCCCCGAGATCGCGTCGCGGGCACATCTGGAGGCCCTCGGCCCCACCATGCGCCGCGCGCTGGCGGCGGCGGGCCTGGACAAGCCCGACATCGTCGCCGCCACCATCGGGCCCGGCCTGGCCGGCGCGCTGCTGGTCGGGGTGGCCTCGGCCAAGGCGTATGCGGCCGCGTGGGGGGTGCCGTTCTACGCGGTGAACCACCTGGGCGGCCACCTGGCCGCCGACGTCTACGAACACGGGCCGCTGCCCGAGTGCGTGGCGCTACTGGTGTCCGGCGGCCACACGCACCTCCTGCACGTGCGTTCCCTCGGCGAACCGATCAGCGAGCTGGGCAGCACCGTCGACGACGCCGCCGGCGAGGCCTATGACAAGGTGGCCCGGCTGCTGGGCCTGGGCTACCCCGGCGGCAGGGTGCTCGACGACCTGGCCCGCACCGGCGATCGCGACGCGATCGCCTTCCCGCGCGGCATGACCGGCCCCGCGGACGACCCGTATGCGTTCAGCTTCTCCGGCCTCAAAACGGCCGTCGCACGCTATCTGGAGGGCCACCCCGACGCGGTGAACGCCGATGTCGCCGCGGGTTTCCAGGAGGCCGTCGCCGACGTGCTGACCACGAAGGCGGTGCGCGCGGCGACCCGGCTCGGCGTCTCGACGCTGTTGATCGCCGGGGGAGTGGCGGCCAACTCACGGCTACGGGAGTTGGCCGAGCAGCGCTGCGCGGCGGCCGGACTGACGCTGCGGATTCCGAGGCCGCGGCTCTGTACCGACAACGGGGCGATGATCGCCTCCTTCGCCGCGCACCTGGTGGCCGCCGGGGCGCCGCCCTCGCCACTGGATGCGGCCAGTGACCCGGGCCTGCCGGTCGTAAAAGCCCAGGTGAGTTGATCGCTTGTAGCGAATACCCGCTACGCAGCGGGGTGCCCTTGAGTGCTAGCACTCTCGTGTATAGAGTGCTAGGTGGCAATCGGCCAAACCCTGCGCCGGCACCCGCGACGACGGCGCCCGGGCACGGACGACTGCCGAATCCCTTGATAATTCCGGGGCACCCGCCCCGGACCCGATCTAACTAGTGGAGGGCTCCAATCGTGGCGAAGGTGAACATCAAGCCACTCGAGGACAAGATTCTCGTGCAGGCCAACGAGGCCGAGACCACGACCGCGTCCGGTCTGGTCATTCCTGACACCGCCAAGGAGAAGCCGCAGGAAGGCACCGTCGTCGCAGTCGGTCCCGGCCGCTGGGACGAGGACGGCGAGAAGCGGATCCCGCTTGACGTCTCGGAAGGCGACACCGTCATCTACAGCAAGTACGGCGGCACCGAGATCAAGTACAACGGCGAGGAGTACCTGATCCTGTCGGCGCGCGACGTGCTGGCCGTCGTATCGAAGTAAGCACCGTGGCCCGCCCCGGCGATCCCCGCGCATTACCGCGGGTGATTTCCGGGGCGGCACGCGTTATCGCCCTTCTTAAAGGAGCCTGATGAGCAAGATCATTGAGTATGACGAGACCGCGCGCCGCGCCATCGAGGCCGGCGTCAACGCGCTCGCCGACGCGGTCCGGGTGACGTTGGGGCCACGCGGCCGACATGTGGTGCTGGCCAAGGCATTCGGCGGCCCGGCCGTCACCAACGACGGCGTGACCGTCGCGCGTGAGATCGACCTGGAAGACCCTTTCGAGAACTTGGGTGCCCAGCTGGTGAAGTCGGTGGCCACCAAGACCAACGACGTGGCGGGTGACGGCACCACGACCGCGACCGTGCTGGCGCAGGCGCTGGTCAAGGGCGGCCTGCGGCTGGTTGCGGCGGGCGCCAACCCGATCGAGCTCGGCGTGGGCATCTCCAAGGCGGCCGACGCCGCGTCCGAGGCGCTGCTGGCGGCGGCCACCCCGGTGTCCGGCAAGGACGGCATCGCTCAGGTGGCGACCGTGTCGTCGCGCGACCAGCACCTCGGCGAGCTGGTCGGCGAGGCGATGACCAAGGTCGGCTCCGACGGCGTGGTCAGCGTCGAAGAGTCCTCGACGCTGAGCACCGAGCTCGAGTTCACCGAGGGCATCGGTTTCGACAAGGGTTTCCTGTCGGCGTATTTCGTCACCGACTTCGACGCGCAGGAAGCCGTGCTGGACGACCCGCTGATCCTGTTGCACCAGGAGAAGATCAGCTCGCTGCCCGACCTGCTGCCCATGCTGGAGAAGGTGGCCGAGTCCGGTAAGCCGCTGCTGATCATCGCCGAGGACATCGAGGGCGAGGCCCTGGCGACGCTGGTGGTCAACTCGATTCGCAAGACGCTCAAGGCGGTTGCCGTGAAGGCGCCGTTCTTCGGCGACCGGCGCAAGGCGTTCCTCGAGGACCTGGCAGTGGTCACCGGAGGCCAGGTGGTCAACCCCGACGCCGGCCTGCTGCTGCGCGAGGTCGGCACCGACGTGCTGGGCTCGGCCCGGCGCGTGGTGGTCAGCAAGGACGACACCATCATCGTCGACGGCGGCGGCTCCAAGGAGGCGGTCGCCGACCGGATCAAGCAGCTGCGCGCCGAGATCGAGAAGAGCGATTCCGACTGGGACCGCGAGAAGTTGCAGGAGCGGCTGGCCAAGTTGGCCGGCGGCGTGGCCGTGATCAAGGTGGGCGCCGCCACCGAGACGGCGCTCAAGGAACGCAAGGAGAGCGTCGAGGATGCCGTCGCGGCCGCCAAGGCCGCCGTCGAGGAGGGCATCGTCGCGGGTGGCGGGTCGGCGCTCATCGGCGCGCGCAACGCGCTGAAGGAGCTGCGCGAGTCGCTGACCGGCGAGCAGGCGGCGGGCGTCGCGGTGTTCGCCGAGGCGCTCGCGGCACCGCTGTACTGGATCGCCACCAACGCCGGCCTGGACGGTGCGGTCGCGGTGAACAAGGTCAGCGAGTTGCCGGCCGGGCACGGGCTCAACGCCGACAAGCTCACCTACGGCGACTTGATCGCAGACGGCGTGATCGACCCCGTCAAGGTGACCCGGTCCGCGGTGCTCAACGCCGCGTCGGTGGCGCGCATGGTGCTGACCACCGAGACCGCGGTCGTCGACAAGCCCGCCGACGACCACGATGACCACGGCCATGGCCACGGCCACGGGCATCACCACCACCACTAGTCAGTAGGAACAGCGAGGCCCCCGTATCCGCTTCGGAACGGGGGCCTTCGCTTTGTCGATGGCTACGCCGCGGCCTCAAACGAGAGCCGTTCATCGGTGGGTACAGGCGGCAGCGTAGCGGGTGGGGGGCTGGTAGCTCCGGGTGGCTGGATGCGCTCTGGTCACGCCAATTTGACTGATCCGCGAGCGCTGGAAGCCAGTTGGCTGGCATGCGTGAGAGCGGTTAGTGCATCGATGTCGCGGGTCAGCTGGTGGTAGAGGACGGCCGGTCCAAGCCATCTGCCCACGAGACTGCGGAGTACCACTGGGTTGAGTGGCCGCACGGGAGGATCGAGCAGAACCGACTGGAGTGTGCGTACAGCGAGTTCGATGAGGTCGTCCATCGCAGCGTCGTCGAAGCCATGGGCGGCCCAGCCGACGTCATATCGCCGGAACATTTCTCGTCCGAGAGCAAATGCCGCACCGGCGGTGAACGAGGCTGACGTGCCACCCGGTAACCGTGTCTCTAGGAACCGCGCCATCAGCGGGTCGTCGGCGAACTCCTCGGCCGCGAATGCTACGCCCTCGACGACGGCAGCCGCCGGATTTGTCCACCCACGCAGGTGATCGGCTAATCGATCGAGAAAGCCGTTAGCCGAACGCATCTGGCTGCCGACCAGAAGCGCTTCAGCCCCAGGAAAGTAACGGTAGATGGTCTGGCGGCTCACTCCCAGAACGCGGGCCAGGTCGCTGACGCGGATGGCCGATCCGCCTTCGGCAACCAAGGAGTCAACCGCGTCCAGAATCCTGTTGACGGCTTCCTCGTCGGAGGCCGGCGTGTGGCCTGACCATCCATGGCTACGCAAGGTTGAGACCCATCATGGTGCTCCAGTTCGGTATGACATGACAACCTGTCGCTAGAAGTATTGCGAGCCGGGGCCGAGTTCAACGATATCTTGTCGCTTCACGCGTGCCAGTTCGTACGAAATCTCAAGAACAAGTGCGCGACTGCTGCGCAGGAGTTCCTCTTCACGACACCACGCGTATCCGCGACAGTCAACGATGACGCAACATATTGCTTCGATTTGTCTTGTCAGTCGGCGCTAGGTCTGCTGTGATACATCAATGAATCGCGGCAGGTTCCACTGCACCAGAAGGACGGCCCATGACCGTAACTGAGGTCAACGACATTCGGTACGACCCCTACGATGTGGAACTTCTCGCCGATCCCTACCCAATGTTCCGGCGGCTGCGCGAGGAGTCGCCGCTGTACTACAACGAGCAATACGATTTCTATGCGCTCAGTCGTTTCCAGGACGTGAGTCGTGCGCTTGTCGACACCGGCACGTTCAGTTCAGCCCGCGGAATGATCCTCGAAGTGATTAAGGCCAACATCGAAATACCGCCCGGCATCATCGTTTTCGAAGACCCACCGGTTCATGACATCCATCGTAAATTGCTCGCGCGGATGTTCACCCCCCGCAAGATCGCCGAACTCGAGGACAAGATTCGCGCGTTTTGCGAACAATGTCTCGACCCTCTCGTCGGCACTGGGCGTTTCGATTTCATCGCCGATCTCGGCGCGCAGATGCCGATGAGAGTCATCGGAATGCTGGTCGGCATTCCCGAAGACGACCAAGAACAAATCCGGGAACGCTCAAATGCCTCGTTGCTCACCGAGGCCGGCCAACCCATGACACTGGCCTCGGAAGGCGTCCACTACGACGAGGTGTTTGCCGCCTATCTCGACTGGCGCGCCGAACACCCCTCCGACGACATCACAACCGAACTCCTCAACGTCGAATTCGACGACGAGACAGGAGTCCGCCGAACCCTGACCCGCGACGAAATCCTGCTTTACATCAGCCTCGTCGCCTCCGCAGGCAACGAGACCACCACCCGGCTACTCGGCTGGGCCGGAAAAGTTCTCGCCGACCATCCCGACCAGCGGCGCGAAATCGCAGCCAATCATCGGTTGATTCCACAGACGATCGAGGAACTGCTGCGCTACGAAGCCCCCGTACCGCACCTCGCCCGCTACGCCACCCGTGATACCGAGTGGCACGGCCACACAGTGCCCGAAGGCAGCGTCATGATGCCGCTGATCGCATCAGCTTGCCGCGACCATCGCCAATTCCCGCCTGACGGAGACCGATTCGACATCCATCGCCAGCCGCGTCAGCACCTGGCATTCAGCGTGGGAGCTCACTTCTGCCTAGGAGCGGCACTCGCGCGGCTGGAGGCACGCATCGCGCTCGAGGAGATCCTCAAGCGCTTCCCCGAATGGGACATCGACACCCAGAACGCACACTTATCATCAGCGTCGGCTGTCCGAGGCTGGGAATCGATGCCCGCCTTCATCTAGCTCAGACGCATCGGCAAGGAATCCAGGCCCCGTAGCGAGACGATGGGCCGCAGTCGCAGGCTGTTTTGGCGCCAAGTCATAAGCGTGCACTCGTACCACCTGCCGGATGCAGACGGCCGGATCGGGCCCGAGCATACGTAAGGCTGTTGATTCCCCGGATTCGGTTTGTTGGGATCGGTAGCCAGGCGGGGCTTGTGCACTGGTTTCCACCAAGACACCAGAGAGGACAGCCATCATGCCGCTTGCCCACATGACGAAGCGACTCACCGCCTCCGCAGTGCTGGCGGGGAGTACCGCGCTAACCGGGTGGGGTGTGGGCGTCGCTCACGCGGACACGATGGAACCGCACCGCTGGTGCCCGGGCAACCCGAAGCAGATGCCCTACGTGGTGAACCAGTACATCGACTGGGATTGGAGTGTCTGCCACACCTGGTATCCGACCCAATACGGGATGGGCAACGTCACCATGCAGGGCCGGCCGACCTCGATCTGGGACGGCGACAACCCGCCGATCGAAGCGATCACCATCCGGCATTGCCCGCCGATCAGCTTCATGTGCCCCTAGCGAATCCCGTGGCGGTCAGTGCCGAGCTCGCCGAATTCGCGCAGAGGTAACTGATTTAGCCCCGACGGTCGGAATGGAAACGACGCGCGGCCGTGTTGCAGTCGTGCGTGACCATTCGCCTCGGACTACAAATTCCCAACTTCTCCTACGGCACACAAGTCGCCGAACTGTTTCCCGCCGTCCAAGCCCAGGCCCGCGAGGCCGAAAGCGCCGGCTTCGACACCGTCCTGTTGATGGACCACTTCTACCAGCTACCGGGCCTCGGCGAGCCCGACGAGCCCATGCTGGAGGCCTACACCGCGCTCGGTGCCCTGGCCGCCGCGGTGGAGCGGGTGCAGCTGTCGACGTTGGTGACCGGCAACACCTACCGCAACCCGACCCTGCTCGCGAAGGCGATCACCACCCTCGACGTCGTGAGCGCAGGCCGGGCGATCCTCGGCATCGGGGCGGGCTGGTTCGAGTTGGAGCACCAGCAGCTGGGCTTCGAGTTCGGCACGTTCACCGAGCGATTCGAGAAGCTGCAGGAGGCGCTCGACATCATCGTGCCGATGCTGCACGGCGAGCGTCCCACCTTCACCGGCAAGTGGTATCGCACGGAAAGCGCGATCAACGAGCCCCGCTACCGCGACCACATCCCGGTCATGCTCGGTGGCAGCGGGGAGAAGAAGACGTTCCGGCTGGCCGCGCGCTACGCCGACCACCTCAACATCATCGCCGACATCGACCAGCTGCCCGGCAAGCTCGAGGTGCTACGCCAGCGCTGCGCGGAAATCGACCGCGATCCCTCGACTCTGGAGACCAGCTCGTTGCTCACCGTCGTCGTCGACGACGGTTACGGCGCGCCCAGCGACATCGGGGAGGCCCACGGTGGGCGGGCGGTCACCGGCACCATCGACCAGATTGCCGACGAGATCAAGCGCCGGATCATTGACGTGGGCATCGACGGCGTGATCGTCAACCTGCCGACGCACCGCTACACACCCGGTGTCGTCACTGCGGTGGGCGAGGCGCTGAAGCCGGTCGTCGACGCGCGGTGAGGTGCCGGTTACGCGTCATCCTTCTCGGCATGATCAGGCTTTGGCGCCCAGCCCCGCGATCAAGTTGACGGTGACCGCCAAGACGACCGCGCCGAAGAGGTAAGACAGCAACGCGTGGCGCAACACCGTCGCCCTGATCGATGTCAGTCCGATCTCGGTGTCCGACACCTGAAAGGTCATGCCGACGGTGAAGGCGACATAGGCAAAGTCGCGAAAGCGGGGTGGCTCCGGGTCGTGGAAGTTGATTCCCCCTGGCCCGTCGGAGTAATAGAGGCGCGCGTAGTGCACGGTGAACAAGGTGTGTACGGCGAACCAGGACGCCGCAACGGTCAAGACGCCGACGACGGCGGCCGCTACCTTCTCGGGGCCCGAATGCGATGCAGCGGCCACCACGTAACCGACCCCGCCCAGGCTCGCGACGCTCGCGGACACGATGACCGCGTCGGCCACCCACCGAGTGGGGTCCTCCCTCGTCACGTATCTGCAGGTCTGATCGGCGTCCATACCGCCCAGCAGCAGCCGCGTCCACACCACGTAGACACCCGCGGTGACGATCCAGCCGATCAGCGCGAATCGCCACCCCAACGCGTTGCCCACCGCGAGTGCCGCGGCGACTCCGAGCAGGGCGGCCACCGCGATCCGGGCCGCGACCGTGTCGCGAAACAACTGAACGAGGTTTTCCACCACCCGACCTAAGCACGAGCGTTCGTCGGCCGGCGCCAAAATCCCAGGCCGTCAGATCCCGACGATGACGATGACCACGCCCACTATGATCGCCACGGCCAGTGACAGCAACAGGAAGCTGACGACCCGCTCCTTGGCCGCCGAGGCCTCGTGATCGGCCGCCGCGATCGGCGCGAGCCTGCGGCCGGCGCCCCACGCCGCCGCGAGCAGGGTCGCGAGCCAGTTCGCGTAGGCGGCGTACACGATCAGCACGACGGCCGTAACGCCCCAGGCGTAACTCAGGTGGAGGTGGGGCCAGAGCAGGCCGATCAGCACGAGGAACATGCCGTTGAGGACGGCCTCGAGGTGGCTCGACAGCGCCATGCGCGGATTCTTCAGCGCCGTGACGGCGAATCCGGTGAGCAGGCCGATCAGGAAGAGGACCAGCCCGAGCGTGAACAGCACCGTCTGCATGTCAGCACCCTAGGGGCGCGGTGCAGCGCATGTCTGCCGTTAGCGTGATCCGCGCCGCCTGCCGTCAGCGGGTGCCGGGCGGAAGGCTCGGCGGCGTCGTCGCGGTCGTGGTTGGCAGTGTCGACGTGTAGCCGGGGCTGCTGGTCACGGTGACGGTGCTCGTGCTCGTGGACGGCGGCGGCACTTCGGTCGTCGTCGTGATCGTCGTGACGCTGGTCGTTGTCGACGTGGACGACGTCGTCGTCGCGGACGCCGCGGCCAACACGCCGCAGGCCACCCGCTTGCCGGATTCACCGGTGGAGCTGGTGCTCAGGTTGTCCGCGGTCTGGTGCACGACGAGCGCGGTCCCCGAGCTGCTGCGCAGGTCCGATGCCGTCAACAGGTTGGTGGTGGTGACGAGCTTGGCCGAGCCGTCGTTGCGCACCTGCAACGCGGTCAGGTCGCCGCTGGCCGGAAAACCCGTGTGGTCCGGCGCCTGGTAGACGCTTCCCGCGGACTCGAAGTCACCGTCGCATTTGCCCACCGAATGGATTTGCAGCCCGTGAAAGCCCGGGCTAAGAACCTGATTGGCTCCGGTCTCCACGGTGACCGACGCGTAGCCGTTCGCGAAATCGATGGTGGCGGTGCCGACCTGGTTTCCGTCGGCGCTCTTCAACTGCGTGGTCATCCGCTCCGTGCCGGGCGGCGCGCTCGAGGACGTCGAACTGGTGGCCTGGCCACCCTGCTGATTTGCGCATGCGGCCAACGGTGCAATGGTCGCGGCAAGCACCGCGGTCGTGAAGGATACGCCCTTGCTCTTCATGGGCCGGTCGTACCCCGATTGGTCGCGGTCGAAACGATTACAGCAAACTCAGCATCGCCGCTCGGCCGCGGACGCGGAGCGTGTTGACGGTGGAACGACGTAGTCGGTCCATGCGCTCGCGCATCCGCTCACCCAGTGCTTCGAGCATATCGGCGCTCAAATCTATTGGGGCCGGGCACAAGTCACGCTCCTCTTCGCTGGCGTGGGCGTCCAGGACCGTGACGAAGGAGTGCCACTCGTCCTCGTACTGCGGCGCGGTCGCGGGGGTTCGGAGCAGCACGGCCAGCTGATCCCAGACTTGGCGGTGCTCCGCGTGGGCGATCGCGACCAGGCCGCTTGCCGCCGACACCGCCGGGTAGAACAAGTCGTCCTCGATCCGCATGTGGATGTCGAGCTCGACCAACAATTCATCGAGGGTGTCTTGGCGCTCGTCGCTGTCCGGAGGCAGCGCGGTGATTTTCTCGCAGAACGCCCGCAAGACCTTGTGGTGTTCGAAAAGCACGTCGTAGGCGTTCATGTCACCGACCCGCGCACCTCGACGAATCCTTCGCGGATGCGTGTCGGGTAATGCGGCAGCGCCACCGTCGCCGGTCCGCGCAGCACTTCTCCCGATTCGCAGGCGAAGCGGGAGCCATGCCACGGGCAGACGATCCGGTCGCGATCGATCCAGCCGTCGTCCATCGGCGCACCCAGGTGAGGGCAGCGCGCGCCGACGGCCAGCACCCGGTCGTCGGTGCGGTACAGAACCACGCCGACGCCGTCCACCTCGACCCGCCGCGGCTGGCCGTCGAGGGCCGTGGCCGGCAGCACCGGCGTCCAGTGCCCCCGACGCAGCCGATGACCGGAGCGGTCGACCCCGGTGCCCGACCCGAACACCAGGACGCCACCCAGGTAGCCGCCGCTCAGGGTGAGGCCGTAACCCAGCGCGCTGGTCGCCATCCCGCGCGCGTGGCGCCCGTGCCGGCGATCCCACCACGACAGCGCGTACAGGCTCGTCGCGACCCCGTTCAGCAAGCCGTGCACAAGGCCGGCCCGTCGCGCCTGCTCGTGGGTGTGTTGCCAGTCGGTCAGGCCGGTCGCGGCCGCGCCGAGGCTTCCGACGAGTCCGACGCCCAACGCGAACATGGACGCGTCACGCAGTTGAGCGGCGCGCCCCGGCAGCACGCTGGCCGCATCCATAGCGACCGTCGTCGTGACCGCTCCCGTCGGCACCGACGTGAGCGCCGGGTGCAGCGGGTGGCCGAGCCAGGTGCCGTGCAGCGCATTGCTCACCCGGTCCCGATATCCGCCGGTGGCCGCGAATAGGAGTGTGAGGCCATGCTCGAGCCGATAGCTCGGTCGATCGAGCCATTTCTGTTGCTCCAGGGCGGTTACTGCTGCTTGTAATAGTTGCTTCACGGCACCCCTCCTGTGCGCGTGAGCGAACCGACGCGGGGTCCCCGACACGACGGAACGCCCGAAAACGGACTCAGCCGGTCGCGGCCCAGCCCATGACTGATACACGGACCGCGACGGCGAATCGTTCAACCGCGCCGTGCAGAAGGAGTGCCGCCCCGGCGGGCGGGTTGATGAAACCGCTAGGCCGTGCGGCGGATGCCGCGCGTGCGACCGATGTCGCCCTTCAGCAGCATGTCGCGCTCCGATTCGGACAGGCCACCCCAAACCCCATAGGGCTCACCGACTTCGAGCGCGTGAGAACGGCAGGCCTCAATCACCGGGCACCGCCGGCACATCTCCTTGGCGCGCTGCTCACGCTGCATGCGGGCGCGTCCGCGCTCACCGTCCGGGTGGAAGAACATCGACGAGTCAACGCCACGGCACAAGCCCTGCAGTTGCCAGTTCCAGATGTCGGCGTTGGGTCCAGGTAGCTGCTCCGGCTGTGGCATTGGTGTTTCCCTCTCTGCACGGCACGCCCAGTAAGGTCAGGATCGCGAAGCGATTGTGCAACTGAAATGAAGCGGAGTCACCGATGACTACCCGTCATGCGTAGACGTTAGGGCGGACGGCGAATTTGCGTCAATAGCCACTTAGCCCAACAAAGTATGTAATGGTTATAAAAGAATTAACGTCGCGTTCATCTGCTGCCCGATGGCGAAACACGCACCGTGCTACCAGGCGCTTGACCGAAACGAGATTTCCCAGCTCACAGGCCAAGGAAGGGCCAACCGCGATTAGTACAGGACCTAGCGTGATTAACAGCTCGGTAACGCGAACAGCACAAACTGTTTACTCCCATCGTGCTGATTGAAACTCGTCACACTTTCGTGATTGGTCGAAAGTTGGCGGTCGCCGCCTTCGGTGACCAGCCCGGAACGTGGCCGCTGCCGAGCGCGGCCACGCCGGAGGACTTGTGGCTGCGCGCCGTGGCCGCGGGCGGGCAGGGCCGCTACGGTAGCGCCTACCGCGATCTGGCGGTGCTGCGGCGCAGCGCGCCCGCCGGACGACTGGTCTCCCTGGCCCACAGCACACAGGGATCGTTTCTGCGCCAGCTCGGTTGGCACGTGGTGGCACGCGGCTGGGATGGGCGCGCCCTGGCGTTGGCCGGCAGCGACGACGACGCGGCCGACGCGCGGGCCGACGCCCTGATCGGGTTGGCGGCCGACGCGTTGGGCGTCGGCCGGTTCGCGGCCGCGGCAACACTGCTGTCCCGCGCGGACACGGAGCTCGACGCCGGACCGGTGCCCGACCGGCAGCCGGTGCGCCGCGCGTGGGTGGCCGCCGAACTGGCGATGGCCCGCGGCGACGGAACCCTCGCCGTCCGCGAGGCCACCGAAGCGGTGCGGCTCGCGGGCGCCATGGCCGTCCCGTCGGCGCGGCACGCGGTCAAGAGTGAGGTGGTGCTGGCTGCCGCCCTGTGCAGCGCCGGGGCCGTCGAGCGCGCCCGCGCGGTGGCGGAGGCGGCCCTGGACGCCGCGGGCATGCTTGGGCTGGTCCCGCTGCGGTGGGCGTTGGCGTGCTTGCTGATTGATCTCGGCAGCGTCACGTATTCGACACAGCAGCTGCACGAAATTCGCGATGTCTGCGCAGGCCAAGTGCGGCGCGCCGGTGCGACGTGGCGTTCCGCTTGAAATGGCCTCCCGGCCGTTATTGTCATTTAGTTAGTTAGCCCGGTTAGCCCGCGATGTGTCCGGTTCGTAACGTTGGAGATACCACCGTCGATGACAATTCAAGGGGATCGTCTCGACGCCGTGGTGGCCAAGGCCGTGGCGGGGGACAGCAACGCACTACGGGAGGTGCTGGAGACCATCCGTCCGATTGTCGTGCGATATTGCCGCGCGCGGGTCGGGACAGTCGAGCGGGGTGGCCTGTCAGCGGATGACGTGGCACAGGAGGTGTGCTTGGCGACTATCACGGCGCTGCCGCGTTACCGGGACCGGGGACGTCCGTTCCTCGCCTTCCTGTACGGCATTGCGGCGCACAAGGTCGCGGACGCCCATCGCGCCGCGGGCCGCGATCTGTCCTACCCGACCGAGGTGATCCCCGAACGTTGGTCGTCCGACGCGGGCCCGGAACAGCGGGCCATCGAGGCCGATTCGGTCAGCCGGATGAGTGAACTGCTGGAAATCCTGCCCGCCAAGCAGCGGGAGATCCTGATCCTGCGCGTCGTCGTCGGCCTGTCCGCCGAGGAGACCGCGTCCGCCGTCGGCAGCACCACCGGAGCGGTCCGGGTGGCCCAGCATCGCGCGCTGTCCCGGTTGAAGTCCGAGATGATCGCGGCAGGTGACTGTGCCTGAATCCCTGGACGAATTCGCCCGCACCGACCTGCTTCTCGACGCGCTCGCCGAGCGGCGGCCGGTGCACGTCGGTGACCCCGACATGGACGCGATGGCCACCCTGCTGGAGGACTGGCGCGACAACCTGCGGTGGCCGCCGGCCAGCGCGCTGGTGTCGGCCGAAGAGGCGGTCGGCGCCCTGCGCACCGGGTTGGCCGACCGCCGCCGCGCCCGGCGCGGCATGGCGACGATCGGCTCGGTGGCCGCGGCGCTGTTGGTGCTGAGCGGCTTCGGCGCGATGGTGGTCGAGGCCCGCCCCGGGACCACGCTGTACGGGCTGCACGCGATGTTCTTCGACCAGCCGCGGGTCAACGAGAAGCACCAGGCGCTGCTGTCGGCCAGGGCCGACCTGGCCAAGGTGCAGGAATCGATCGATCAAGGCCAGTGGGACCAGGCGCGCAATCAGCTGACCGAGGTGAGCAGCCTGGTCCAGTCGATCGACGACCCGGCCAGCAAACAGGAGCTGACCAACCAGCTGACCCTGCTGAATCTTCGGGTGGCCACGCGCAACCCGAACGCGACGCTGCCGCCCCCGGCGAACACCCCGTCGGCCTGGTCGACGCCGACCACCCCGATCCCCACGGTGGCCGCTACGCCGTCCGCGTCCGGGGCCTCCGCGGGCCCATCAGCGACGCCGTCGCCGAGTCAGTCGTGGAGCAAGCACCGGCATCACGGCCAGACATCGGCGGTGGCGCCGAACGATCCCTGACGAGGGGCCGAACCGTCAGCGGCGGTAGCCGTCAGCGTCCGAGGTGGCCTCGTTGAGCGAGGCGTCGGCGTATCCCCGGCAGTAGTCCCACGTCACGTAGGCGTCCGGTTCGGGGTCGTAGGCCGGCTCGTGCGGGCGGACGGTGCCGTCGATCAGCAGCTGCAACAGGTTCGCCCGGAGCATGTCCCAGTCGTGATAGTGGTCCTGCTGGCATTCGTCGCAGCACACCACCAGGCCGCGAATGCCCTTGTGCGCCAACAGGGCCTCGTAAACCGCCAGGTCGGCCAGGTCGGCCTCGACCGCCATCCGCTCCTGGGCGTCCAGGGGTTGCCCCGGCTCTACGGCTTCCAGCGCAGCCGACGGATCGCAGGGGTCGTCGGCGAAGGGGTCGGGCGGCAAACCCGGTGGGAGGTGATCGCGCACGCACACTAGCCTACGCAGCCGGGCCGGGATAACGCCAGCAGGCAAGCCGCCCGTCGTTTCCGTGCCGGTTTGGGCCGGTTTGGGCCGGTTGGCCCCCGCGGCGCGCCCCGGCAAGCGGTTGGAGGGGGCGGCCGAGCCGATAGGATGGGGTTCTCGCGCCGCATCGTATGGAGGGCCCCACCGATGACCCGTGGCATGTCCCACCTGGAAGACAGCTCCGACCTCGTCGGCAGCCCCTACGTGCGCGATCCACGCATCGGGGGGCTGATCGACGACCCGGTGCCCACCGGGGGTGACAACCCGCACAAGGTCGCGATGCTGGGCCTCACCTTCGACGACGTCTTGCTGCTGCCGGCCGCGTCGGATGTGGTTCCCGCCACCGCGGACACGTCCAGCCAGCTCACTAAGAAGATCAGGCTCAAGGTGCCGCTGGTCAGCTCGGCGATGGACACGGTCACCGAGTCGCGGATGGCCATCGCGATGGCCCGGGCGGGCGGCATGGGCGTGCTGCACCGCAACCTGCCCGTGGCCGAACAGGCCGGCCAGGTCGAGATGGTGAAGCGCTCGGAGGCCGGCATGGTCACCGACCCGGTCACCTGCCGCCCGGACAACACCCTGGCCCAGGTCGACGCGCTGTGCGCCCGCTTCCGGATCTCCGGCCTGCCGGTGGTCGACGACACCGGGGCGCTGGTCGGCATCATCACCAACCGCGACATGCGGTTCGAGGTCGACCAGACCCGCAAGGTCGCCGAGGTGATGACCAAGGCGCCACTGATCACCGCCCAGGAGGGGGTGAGCGCCGACGCCGCGCTGGGGCTGTTGCGGCGCAACAAGATCGAGAAGCTGCCCGTCGTCGACGGCCACGGCCGGCTCACCGGGCTGATCACCGTCAAGGACTTCGTCAAGACCGAACAGCACCCGCTGGCCACCAAGGACAGCGACGGCCGGCTGCTGGTGGGCGCCGCCGTCGGCGTCGGAGGCGACGCCTGGGTCCGGGCGATGATGCTGGTCGACGCGGGGGCCGACGTGTTGATCGTCGACACCGCGCACGCGCACAACCGGCTGGTGCTCGACATGGTCGGCAAGCTCAAGGCCGAGGTGGGCGAGAAGGTCGAGGTGATCGGCGGGAACGTCGCCACCCGCTCCGCGGCCCTGGCGCTGATCGACGCCGGTGCCGATGCGGTCAAGGTCGGCGTGGGGCCGGGTTCGATCTGCACCACCCGGGTGGTGGCCGGGGTCGGCGCGCCACAGATCACGGCGATTCTGGAGGCCGTCGCGGTCTGCGGGCCGGCGGGCGTGCCGGTGATCGCCGACGGCGGGCTGCAGTATTCCGGCGACATCGCCAAGGCGCTGGCCGCCGGTGCTTCGACGGCCATGCTGGGCTCGCTGCTGGCCGGCACTGCCGAGGCGCCCGGCGAGCTGATCTTCGTCAACGGCAAGCAGTTCAAGAGCTACCGCGGCATGGGATCGCTGGGCGCCATGCAGGGCCGGGGCGGCGCGAAGTCGTACTCCAAGGACCGCTACTTCGCCGACGACGCCTTGAGCGAGGACAAGCTGGTGCCGGAGGGAATCGAGGGCCGGGTGCCGTTCCGCGGCCCGCTGTCCTCGGTGATCCACCAGCTCACCGGCGGGCTGCGCGCCGCGATGGGCTACACGGGCGCGCCGACCATCGAGGCGCTGCAACAGGCGCAGTTCGTCCGGATCACCTCGGCCGGACTGCGCGAAAGCCATCCGCACGACGTCGCGATGACCGTCGAAGCGCCGAACTACTTTGCGCGCTGAGGCCGGGATGGTCGAGATCGGGATGGGCCGCAACGCCCGTCGCACCTATGAGCTGAGCGAAGTCAGCATCGTGCCGTCGCGGCGCACCCGGTCGTCGCAGGACGTGTCGACGGCCTGGCAGCTGGACGCCTACCGGTTCGAGATCCCGGTGGTGGCCCACCCCACCGACGCGCTGGTGTCCCCGGAGTTCGCCATCGAGCTCGGCCGCCTCGGCGGGCTGGGCGTCCTCAACGGGGAGGGGCTGATCGGCCGGCACGCCGACGTGCAGGGCAAGATCGCCCAGCTGGTCGAGGCCGCCACCAAGGAGCCCGAGCCGTCGGTGTCGATCCGGCTGCTGCAGGAGCTGCACGCCGCCCCGCTGAACCCCGACCTGCTGGGATCCGCGGTCGCGCGCATCCGGGAGGCCGGGGTGACCACGGCGGTGCGGGTCAGCCCGCAGAACGCCCAGGCGCTGACCCCGGTGCTGCTGCAGGCCGGCATCGACCTGCTGGTGATCCAGGGCACCATCGTGTCCGCCGAGCGGGTGGCCAGCGACGGGGAACCGCTGAACCTGAAGACCTTCATCTCTGAGCTCGACGTCCCGGTGGTGGCCGGCGGGGTGCTCGATCACCGCACCGCGCTGCACCTGATGCGCACCGGCGCCGCCGGCGTGATCGTCGGCTACGGCTCGACCCGGGGTGTGACCACCAGCGACGAGGTGCTGGGCATCAGCGTGCCGATGGCCACCGCCATCGCCGACGCCGCGGCCGCGCGGCGCGAGTACCTCGACGAGACCGGCGGCCGTTACGTGCACGTGCTGGCCGACGGCGACATCCACACCTCCGGCGAGCTGGCCAAGGCGATCGCCTGCGGGGCCGACGCGGTGGTGCTCGGCACGCCGCTCGCCGAATCCGCCGAAGCGCTCGGTGAGGGCTGGTTCTGGCCCGCCGCGGCGGCGCACCCGTCGCTGCCGCGCGGGGCGTTGCTGCAGATCGCCCTGGGCGAGCGGCCGCCGCTGGAGCGGGTGCTCAACGGGCCCTCCGATGACCCGTTCGGTTCCCTGAACCTGGTCGGCGGCCTGCGCCGGTCCATGGCCAAGGCGGGCTATTGCGACCTAAAAGAGTTCCAGAAGGTGGGGCTGACGGTCGGCAGCTGAGCCCGGGGGCCGCTGGCTTGTTACCTGTGAGTAAGGCCATACTGGTGCGATGAAGCCGGATTACGACGTCCTGATCATCGGTTCGGGTTTCGGGGGCAGCGTCAGTGCGCTGCGGCTGACCGAAAAGGGCTACCGCGTAGGCGTATTGGAGGCGGGGCGACGCTTCGCCGACGAGGATTTCGCGGAGACGTCCTGGGACCTGCGCAAGTTCCTGTGGGCGCCGAGGCTGGGTTGCTACGGCATCCAGCGGATCCACCCGCTCAAGAACGTGATGATCCTGGCCGGCGCCGGCGTCGGCGGCGGCTCCCTCAACTACGCCAACACCCTCTACGTGCCGCCGGAGCCGTTCTTCAAAGACCGGCAGTGGTCGCACATTACCGACTGGCGCGACGAGTTGATGCCCCACTACGAGCAGGCGAAACGGATGCTCGGGGTGGTCACGAACCCCACCTTCACCGACGCGGACCGCATCCTGAAGGAGGTCGCCGACGAAATGGGCTGCGGGGACACCTTCGTGTCCACCCCGGTCGGGGTGTTCTTCGGCCCCGACGGCGCCAAGACCCCGGGCAAGACCGTGCCGGACCCGTACTTCGGCGGCGCGGGACCGGAGCGCACCGGCTGCCTGGAGTGCGGTTGCTGCATGACGGGCTGCCGCTACGGCGCCAAGAACACGCTGCTGAAGAACTACCTCGGCCTCGCCGAATCGGCCGGGGCGCAAGTGATCCCGATGACCACCGTCAAGGGCTTCCAGCAGCGGCCCGACGGGACGTGGGAGGTCCGGACCGTGCGCACCGGCAGCTGGTTGCGCAGGGACCGGCGTACCTACACCGCGACGCACCTGATCCTGGCGGCGGGCACCTGGGGGACGCAGCACCTGCTGTTCAAGATGCGCGACAAGGGCACGTTGCCGCGTCTCTCCGAGAAGCTGGGCGTGCTGACCCGCACCAACTCCGAGTCCATCGTCGGCGCCGGCAAGCTCGAGGTCGACCCGAACCTGGACCTGACCCACGGGGTGGCCATCACGTCGTCGATCCACCCCACCGCCGACACGCACGTCGAACCCTGCCGCTACGGCAAGGGCTCCAACGCGATGGGCCTGTTGCAGACCCTGATGACCGACGGCACCGGCCCGGAGGGCACCGACGTGCCGCGCTGGAAGCAGCTGCTGGACCAGGCCCGCGAGGATCCGCGGCGCATGATGCGGATGCTCAACGTCCACCAGTGGAGCGAGCGCACCCTGATCGCCCTGGTCATGCAGCACCTGGACAACTCGATCACCACCTACACCAAACGCGGGAAGTTGGGCATCCGGTGGTACACCAGCAAGCAGGGCCACGGCGACCCCAACCCGGCGTGGAACCCGGTCGGCAACAAGGTCACCCGGCGCATCGCCGAGAAGATCGACGGCGTGGCCGGCGGCACCTGGGGCGAGCTGTTCAACATCCCGCTGACCGCGCACTTCCTCGGCGGCGCGGCGATCGGCGACAGCGCCGAGCAAGGGGTGATCGACCCGTACCACCGGGTCTACGGCTACCCCACGATGTTCGTCGTGGACGGCGCCGCGATCTCGGCGAACCTGGGCGTCAACCCGTCGCTGTCGATCACCGCGCAGGCCGAACGGGCCGCGTCGCTGTGGCCGAACAAGGGCGAGACCGATCAGCGCCCGACGCAGGGGCAGCCGTACCGCCGGATGGACCCGATCGCGCCCGAGCACCCGGTGGTGCCCGTTGACGCGCCGGGTGCGCTGCGCTGGTTGCCGATCACCCCGGTGAGCTCGGCCGGTTAGCTTGCGATCGCCTCGCTGGTTGGTCGGTCGGCGACCCGCAGCGCTCGGCTACGCCTAGCTTGCGATCGCCTCGCTGGTTGGTCGGTCGGCGACCCGCAGCGCTCGGCTAGGCCTAGCTTGCGATCGCCTCGAGCGGTGCGCCGCTGACCACCCGGCTGCGTTGCCGGTGCACGTTGAACGGCACGTCGCCCATCAAGGTGACCCGGTGCATCAGCCGGGGCTGGTCGTCGTAGTCGTCGATGGCCCGGTGCTGGGTGGCCCGGTTGTCCCAGATGGCGACGTCGCCCGGCGCCCAGTTCCAGCGAATGGTGTTCTCCGGCATGGTGATTCGCCGTTGCAGCATTTCGAAGAGCACGGCCGATTCGTAGCTGTCCAGGCCGACGAACCCGCGCACGAAATCTCCCAGCAGCAGCGTGCGCTCGCCGGTCTCCGGGTGCACCCGCACCACGGGATGTTCGGTCCGGAAGTCCGGCTTTTCGAAGGCCTGCCGGAACGCGCGCTGCGCGTCGGTCAGTGCCTGCGGGGTGATGTAGTCATAGCGGTTGGTGTGTAGGGCCCACAGGTCGTCGACGAGCCACGTCAGCGGTTCGGGCAGGTCGTCGTACGCCGCCGCGGTGTTGGTCCACAGGGTGGACCCGCCGTAGCGGGGCAGGGTGACGGCGCGCAAGATCGAGGCCGCCGGATAGTTGGCCACGAACGTGACGTCGGTGTGCCAGCGGTTCGCCTTGCCGTACTCGGAGTTGATCGGGGTGATGACCGGCGCGTTCTTGGCCGCGAGCAGCTCGGCGGCCGGGTGGCCGACGGGGGTGCCCAGCAGGCCGGCGAACGCCAGCTGCGCCTCGTCGTCGAGGTGGTGCTGGTGGCGGAAGAAGATCACCTTGTGGGCCAACAGCGCCTGGCGGATCTTTTCGACCACCTCGTCGTCGAGGTCGCCCCCGAGGCGCACCCCGTCGACCCGAGCGCC
Organism: Mycobacterium sp. E342; assembly: GCF_001667665.1. Taxonomy (NCBI): domain Bacteria; kingdom Bacillati; phylum Actinomycetota; class Actinomycetes; order Mycobacteriales; family Mycobacteriaceae; genus Mycobacterium; species Mycobacterium sp. E342. The sequence goes on along the minus strand of NZ_LZJM01000266.1, from coordinate 31,321 downwards.
GATGCGGCTGCCCAGCTTGGTGACGGTTACCTGACCAATCATTTTCATCAGTCCTTGCGTAAAGGTGTGTAGTCAACTGACTACATCGAGTAGTGTAGACACATGACTACAGCCCCCGCAAGTGGCCGCGCGAACATGCCCACCGGACGGGCCGAAGTGGCCGCGGCCATCCTGGAGGCCGCCACCGACCTGTTCGCCGAGCGCGGCCCCGCCGCGACGTCGATCCGGGACATCGCCGCTCGGTCCAACGTCAACCACGGGCTGGTGTTTCGGCACTTCGGCACCAAGGAGAATCTGGTCGGCGCGGTGCTCGATCACCTGGGCGCCACCCTGACCGCGCTGCTGAACGCCGGCGCGCCCGCCGAGGAACTGGACCGTGCCCTCGACCGGCAGATGCGCGTGATGGCCCGCACCGTGCTGGACGGGTATCCGGCGGGGCAGCTGCAGAAGCGCTTCCCCAACATCGCGGCGCTACTCGAGTGGGTGCTGCCGCTTCACGACAACGAGACAGAAGGGCGGCTGGCCGTCGCCAACGCCCTTGCGCTGCAATTCGGTTGGCGGCTCTTCGCGCCGATCCTGCGGTCGGCGACGGGGATCGAGGAGCTGACGGACGCCGAGATACGCCAGGCGGCCGGCGCCGAGGTGGGGCGGATCCTCAATCCCGGCTGATGCTCACTTGTTGCGGGTGAGCGCGCGGCGGTGCAGCGGCTCGCGGCCCGGCGGCTGCTGCGGGGGCGGCAACAGCGGCTTGCGAGGTTGCAGCGCAATGGTTTTCGGCGCGTCGGTGCTCAGGGTGACCTCTTCGCCCGCGTGCCGGATGGTGAGCTGGCCGCCCGGGCCGTCGCGCACCGTGTAGGTGACGTCGGAATGGTTCACGTCGACGGTCACCCGGAAATCGCGCCACCGAAGGCGAAACCGCAGTCGCGAGATGCCATCGGGCAACGCGGGATCCAGCGACAGGATGCCCTCGTCGTCGCGCAGGCCGCCGAAGCCGCCCACGAGCGCCGTCCAGGCGCCGGCGAGCGAGGCCATGTGCAGGCCGTCGCGGGTGTTGTGGTGCAGATCGCGCAGGTCGATCAGCCCGGCCTCGTAGGCGTAGTCGTGCGCCAGTTCCAGGTGCCCGACCTCGGCGCACATCACCGCCTGGGTGCACGCGGACAGCGACGAGTCGCGCACCATGCGCCGCTCGTAGTAGTCGACGTTGCGCGCCTTCTGCTCCGGGGTGAACGCGTGGCTCTGCCACTGCATCGCCAGCACCAGGTCGGCCTGCTTGATCACCTGAGCGGGGTAGAGCCGCACGTAAGGGTCGTGCAGCAGCAACGGGTAGGCGTGGTTCTCCTTGAAGTCCCACTCGGCGAGGGTGGTGAACCCCTCGCACTGCTGATGGACCCCCAGGCCGGCGTCGTAGGGAATGTTGGCGGCGTCGGCCGCGTCGCGCCACGACGCCGTCTCCTCGGTGGTGACGCCCATCGCCTCCGCCGCCTCGGGGTGGCGGTTGCAGGCCTCGGCGGCGGTGCGCAGGTTGTGCGCGGCCATCAGGTTGGTGAAGACGTTGTCGCGCACGATCGCCGTGTACTCGTCGGGGCCGGTGACGCCGTCCAGGTGCCACACGCCGTGCCGGTCGTGGTGGCCGAGGGAAACCCAGAGCCGGGCGGTCTCGACGAGTACGCCTAGGCCGCAATGCTTTTCGAGTTCCTCGTCGCCGGTGACGATGCGGTACCGCTCGAACGCCATGGCGATGTCGGCGTTGATGTGCCAGGCCGCGGTGCCGGCGGGCCAGTAGGCCGAGCACTCCTGCCCGCGGATGGTCCGCCACGGGAAGCTGGCGCCCTGGAGGCCGAGCTCGGCCGCCCGATCCCTGGCCAGGTCCAGGGTGGACGCCCGCCACCGCAGGGCGTCGGCCACCGCGTGCGGCGCGGTGTAGGTGAGCACCGGCAGCACGTAACTCTCGGTGTCCCAGAAGGCGTGACCGTCGTAGCCGGTCCCGGTGAGGCCCTTGGCCGGGATCGCGCGGCGCTCGGCGCGCGCGCTGGCCTGCAACAGGTGAAAAAGCCCGAACCGCACCGCTTGCTGCGATTCCGGGTCGCCCTCGACCTCGACGTCGGCGCTGTCCCAGAAGTCGTCGAGGTATTTCCGCTGCGCGTCCAGCAGGCCCTGCCATCCGCTGTAGCGGGCGCTGTGGATCGCGGCGGCGGCCTGGTCGCGCAGCGCGGGGCGCGATCGCATGCTGGACCAGCCATACGCCAGGTACTTGACGATGCGCAGCTTCTGTCCGGCGCGCAGCCCGCAGATCACCGTGGTCCGCGCCAGGTCGTCGCGGGCGTCGGTGCTGAATTCGACGCGGCCGGGCACGTCGATCTCGTGGTCCATCGCGGCCGACATCATCAGGGCGCTGCTGCGGGTGCGGTGCATGAGAAGCGCGCCGGTTTCGGTGTTTTCGTGGTCGACGGCCACCAGCGGGCTCTCCAGGATGGCCGACACCCGAGGGTCACCCGAGGTCTGGGGCTGGTCCTCGTTGGTGACCAGTTCGGACTGCACCGTCACGCGAACGAACTCGCCGACCGCCTCCACGACGTATTCGATGGCGGCCACGCCGCGCTGGGCCAGCGACACCAGCCGGGTGGACACCAGCTTGATCTCCTTGCCCGCGGGGGAGCGCCAGTGTGCGAGGCGGGTCATCGTCCCGGCGCGCATGTCGAGAACCCGCTCGTGCGAGAGCAATTCGCCGTAGCGGACATCGAACGGCTCGTCCTCGACCAGCAGGCGGATGATCTTGCCGTTGGTGACGTCGACGATGGTCTGGCCGGCTTCCGGGTAGCCGTAGCCGGCCTCGGCGTAGGGCAGCGGCCGGATCTCGTAGAAGGAGTTCAGGTAGGTGCCGGGCAGGCCGTAGGGCTCGCCCTCGTCGAGGTTGCCGCGCAGCCCGATGTGCCCGTTGGACAGGGTGAACAGCGATTCGGACTGAGCCAGCAGGTTCAGGTCGAGCCTGGTCTCGCTGACGTGCCAGGGAGCGACGGGGAAGGCTTCGTCGTCGATCATGACTGCAGCAGCTCGGCGAGGTCGGTGACCACCACGTCGGCGCCATTGCGGCGCAGATCGTCGGCCTGGCCCACTCGATCGACGCCCACCACGTAGCCGAACTTTCCGGCGTGACCGGCCTGCACGCCCGAGATCGCGTCCTCGAACACGGCCGCGGCGTCGGCGCCGACGCCGAGCAACTCGGCTCCCCGCAGGTAGGAGTCGGGCGCAGGCTTGCCGGCGATGTGCTCGTCGCGCAGCGTGACGCCGTCCACCCGCTTCTGGATGAACCGGTCGAGGCCGGTGATCTCGAGGACGTCGCGGGTGTTGGCGCTCGAGGACACCACCGCGATGCCCAGGCCGGCCGCCGAGACGGCCTCCAGATATCGGCGGGACCCCTCGAAGACCTCGACGCCGTCCTCGCGCAGGACCTTTTGGAACATCTCGTTCTTGCGATTGCCCAGGCCGTAGATCGTCTCGGCGTCGTCCGGGTCGTCGGGACTGCCGTCGGGCAACTCGATCCCGCGGCTCTGCAGGAACGACCGGACCCCGTCCTCGCGCTTCTTGCCGTCCACGTATTTGCGGTAGTCGGCGGCCGCGTCGAAGGGGACGAATTCTTCCCCGGTGCGCTTAGCCCGCTCCGACAGGTAGTCGTCGAACATGGCCTTCCAGGCCTTGGTGTGCACGCTGGCCGTGTCGGTGAGCACCCCGTCGAGGTCGAACAGACAGGCGTGCACCTTCTCGGGCAGACCCAGCATGGGGACCTCGCTTCCTGGTCTGAGCGGACTAGTCAAGCGATACCCACTCCACCATGCCGACATGTCTGTCGCCAGCGTTGGGGGGCGGACAACGGCGGCCACTAAGCTGGCTGCCGTGGAAACACCCTCGCCCCGGCCCGTGTTGGTGGTCGACTTCGGCGCCCAATATGCGCAGCTGATCGCCCGGCGCGTCCGGGAGGCGCGGGTCTACTCCGAGGTCATCCCGCACACCGCCTCGATCGAGGAGATCAAGGCCCGCGAGCCGGCGGCGCTGGTGCTGTCCGGGGGACCGTCCAGCGTGTACGAACCGGGCGCCCCGCAGCTCGATCCCGCGGTGTTCGACCTCGGTGTGCCCGTGTTCGGCATCTGTTACGGGTTCCAGGCCATGGCGCAGGCCCTGGGCGGGACCGTCGCCCACACCGGAACCAGTGAGTACGGCCGCACCGAGCTGAAAGTGTTTGGCGGCGAACTACATTCGGGACTGCCGAGCGTCCAGCCGGTGTGGATGAGCCACGGTGACGCGGTAACGGTCGCGCCGGACGGGTTCGACGTGGTCGCCGGCACCTCGGGTGCGACGGTGGCCGCCTTCGAGAACCGGGCCCGTCGCCTGGCCGGGGTGCAGTATCACCCCGAGGTCATGCACACCCCGCACGGGCAGCAGGTGCTCGGCCGATTCCTGCACGACTTCGCCGGCCTCGACGCCCAGTGGACGCCGGCCAACATCGCCAGCGCCCTCGTCGAGCAGGTGCGCGAACAGATCGGGGACGGCCACGCGATCTGCGGGCTGTCCGGCGGCGTGGACTCGGCCGTCGCCGCCGCGCTGGTGCAGCGCGCCATCGGCGACAGGCTGACCTGTGTCTTCGTCGACCACGGGCTGCTGCGCGCCGGCGAGCGTGATCAGGTGCAGCGCGACTTCGTGGCGGCCACCGGCGCCAACCTGGTCACCGTCGACGCCGCGGACACCTTCCTGCGGGCGCTGTCGGGGGTGACCAATCCCGAGGGCAAGCGCAAGATCATCGGCCGCCAGTTCATCCGCGCGTTCGAGGGCGCGGTGCGAGACATCCTGAGCGACACCGGGTCTGAGGTCGAGTTCCTGGTGCAGGGCACGCTGTACCCGGACGTGGTGGAATCCGGCGGGGGCAGCGGGACCGCCAACATCAAGAGCCACCACAACGTCGGCGGCCTGCCCGACGACTTGAAGTTCAAGCTCGTCGAGCCGCTGCGGCTGCTGTTCAAGGACGAGGTGCGCGCGGTCGGGCGTGAGCTCGGCCTCCCGGAGGAAATCGTTGCGCGCCAGCCCTTCCCGGGCCCCGGCCTGGGCATCAGGATCGTCGGCGAGGTCACCGCGGCGCGGCTGGAGACCCTGCGTCGCGCCGACTCGATCGCGCGCGAGGAACTCACCGCCGCCGGCTTGGACAAGCTGATCTGGCAGTGTCCGGTGGTGCTGCTGGCCGACGTCCGCTCGGTCGGTGTGCAGGGCGACAACCGCACCTACGGACACCCGATCGTGCTGCGGCCGGTGTCCAGCGAGGACGCGATGACCGCCGACTGGACCCGGGTGCCCTACGAGGTGCTGGAGCGGATCTCGACCCGCATCACCAACGAGGTGGCCGAGGTCAACCGCGTGGTGCTGGACATCACCAGCAAACCCCCCGGCACCATCGAGTGGGAGTAGGTTCGGCGCCCGCCGGCGAGATTGCCGCCACGGTTGTGGGGTGAGCCCCGACCGCGGCCATAGCGGCAATCTCGCCGCATTTTGCGCCTCATTCACCCCATCCGTACCGATCGCATAAAGCGTCCCTTCCGTTTCTTGACGGTTGTCGGAGGGCGGGTGTTTACTCTCCCTCAGTCGAACATACTTTCGAAAATAGTCGTTGTGGGAGCGGTGCTAGGAGGCTGACATGACTGCGGCTTTCGCGCCCGATCACCGGCAGGAAACACGTGCTGAGCAGCTGGAATCGCTGCGCCGGCGGATGGCCGTGATCACCGGCAAGGCGCCGGGGCCCGCATCCGGCCCCGCCGCCCCCGCCGACGACCTGCTGCCGGAGTCGGAAGCCCAGCTGGCGCTGCCGGGGTGGCTGGCGGAGTCGCTTCCCGCGCCGTTGCCCAGGGGGACGGTGGCGGTGCTCTCGGGTGCCAGGTCGCTGCTGCTGGGCATGGTGGCCGCGGTGACGGCGGCGGGCGGCAACGCGGCAATCGTCGGCCAGCCGGACATCGGGCTGCTGGCCGCCGCGGAGATGGGTGCGGACCTCAGCCGCCTCGCCGTGATACCGGATCCCGGCAACGATCCGGTGGAGGTGGCCGCGGTGCTCGTCGACGGCATGGATCTGGTGGTCCTCGGCCTGGGCGGGCGCCGGGTGCTGCATACCCGGGCGCGGGCGGTGGTGGCGCGGGCCCGCGCCAGGGGATGCACCGTGTTGGTCACCGACGGTGACTGGCAGGGGGCGCCCACGCGACTGGAGGCCCGGGTCTGCGGCTACGAGATCACCCCGGGAAGCCGCCCGGGATTCGGCCGGATCAGCCGGGTGCGGCTGCAGGTCAGCGGGGTGTGTGCGGGACGACGGGTGACCGCCCGGGCGCGAGCCGGGTGAATTCTGAAGTGGCATCCCGGGTGTTGGCCATCTGGTGCATGGACTGGCCCGCGGTCGCCGCGGCGGCCGCCGCCGGTCTGCCCGCGACGGCCCCGGTGGCGGTCACGCTGGCCAACCGGGTGATCGCCTGCTCGGCGGCCGCCCGCGCGGCGGGGGTGCGGCGGGCCCTGCGGCGCCGGGAGGCCGCGGCCCGGTGCCCGCGGCTGCACGTCAGCGCCGCCGACGCGGACCGTGACGCCCGCTTCTTCGAAGCGGTCATCGCGGCGGTGGACGACCTGGTGCCGCGCGCCGAGGTGCTGCGACCCGGGCTCCTGGTGCTGCCGGTGCGCGGGGCGGCCCGCTATTTCGGCTCCGAGGCCGCCGCCGCCGAGCGGCTGATCGACGCGGTGGCCGCAGCCGGCGCCGAGTGCCAGGTCGGGATCGCCGACCGGCTGTCCACCGCGGTCTTCGCCGCGCGGGCGGGCCGGGTGGTCCCGCCGGGCGGTGACGCGAAGTTTCTGTCGGTGCTGTCGATCCGCCAACTCGCCACCGAGCCCAGCCTGTGCGGTCCCGGGCGCGAAGATCTGACGGACCTGTTGTGGCGGTTGGGGATTCGCACCGTCGGCCAATTCGCCGCGCTGCCGGCCACCGACGTGGCGTCCCGGTTCGGCGCCGACGGGGTGACCGCGCACCGGATGGCCCGCGGCGAACCCGAGCGGGGGCCGTCCGGGCGGGAGCCGCCCGAGGAGCTGGAGGCCGTGCTGGACTGCGACCCCCCGATCGACCGGGTCGACGCCGCGGCCTTCGCCGGGCGCTCGCTGGCCGACGCGCTGCATCGGACGCTGATGGCCGCCGGGGTGGGCTGCACCAGGCTGGCCATCCACGCCGTCACCGCCAACGGCGAAGAACTGGACCGGGTGTGGCGGTGCGCCGAGCCGTTGACCGAGGACGCCACCGCCGACCGGGTGCGCTGGCAACTGGACGGCTGGTTGAGCAGCCGGACCGCGCGCAACCCGCGCCCGACGGCGGCCGTGACGCGGTTGCGGCTGCGGGCGGTGGAGGTGGTGTCGGCCGAGGCGCTGCAGTTGCCGCTGTGGGGTGGTTTGGGTGAAGAGGACCGGTTGCGGGCCCGCCGGGCCCTGGTGCGGGTGCAGAGTCTGCTTGGCCCGGAGGCGGTGCGGGTGCCGGTGCTGTCCGGCGGGCGGGGGCCGGCCGAACGCATCACGTTGACCCCGCTGGGCGACGAACTTCTCCCGCGGGCCGACCCGGGGGTGCCGTGGCCCGGCCGGCTACCCGAGCCGTCACCGGCGGTGCTGCTCGATGATCCGGTGGAAATGCTTGACGCCCAAGGGAATCCGGTGCGGGTGACCAACCGGGGGCTGTTCTCCGCCGACCCGGTGCGGCTGACGGTGCGCGGTCGGGACGAGCGGTTGGACTGGTGGGCCGGGCCGTGGCCGGTCGACGAGCGGTGGTGGGATGACCGCCCTGCAGGCGGTCAAGGGGGTGGTCGCACCGCCCGCGCGCAGGTACTGCTGGAGGGCGAGCGGGCGTTCCTGTTGTGCTACCGCCAGCGGCGCTGGTACCTCGAGGGCAGCTACGAGTAGCCGCCTCCGCGCGGTGCACCAGGCTGGTGGCCATCTTCCGGTCCGGTGGCGTGTACAGCTGGAAGAACGCCGGGGTATCGCCCAGCTCGGCGGCGAGGTCCTCCATCGGGTCGGCCGTCAGTGTCCCCACGAAGAAGGGGACGCCCGTGCGGACCGAGGCCCGTGCGCAGGCGATGTCCCCGTGGCCGTCCGGGTCGCACACCCCGATGACGCCAATGGGCGCCATGAAAATCGGAGACGGATACCTCATCCCGAACAACTCGATGGACATGTCGCGCTGCTCGGGGGCGATCCCCATGCGCGGATACAGGCCCCACCGCTTGAAGGCCTCGCAGTTCGCGCGCTGGGTGTGCTCGTCGCCGGCGCCGCCCGCGACATACCCCAGCACTTTCGGGGGGCATCGCCGCCGACGCCTTTTCCTCCAGCTCATCGAATCTGATCGGGTACTGCGGCTGATTGTGCAGCGATTGGTCGTACAGCTCGGTTTGGTAGTCGGCGAAGGCCATGACCGTGGCAGTACCCGACGCCCCGGGGGCCAAACGAATCGTCGCCTAGGGCCGCGCCGCGCGCACCGCCTCCGCCCGGGCCATCAACCCGGCGCCGCCGGGCAGCGCGCCCACGACCGTGCGGGCCAACCGGTCGCGCCCGCGGACGCCGTCGGTCCTGGCCTTGCCGGCGCGCAGGTGGTGCCAGCCCAGGCCGGCCCATGACGCCGCGACGGCGGCGTCGGTCACCCCGCCGCGTGCCCGGCGCCGGTCGACCGCGGCCAGGCCGAGCGCGGTGGCCGAGTGCACCGCGTCGACCCAGACGCCCGCCGCCAGCACCTCCGGGCCGGGGTTGACGCCTGAGAGCAACGCCTGGCCGAGATGGCGGGCGCCCAGGATGCGGGTGACGACGAGCGCCTTGCGGTCGACTTCCACCCCGTGGATGTGATCCAGCACCTCGGACGGGGCGGTCAGCAGCACGGCGCCCCAGCCGGCGCGCAGGACTTCAATGAACCGAACCTTCATGCGATGTGAATAGCCCGCGCGCGAAGGACCCAACCCGGTCGATGAACCGGTCGAAGAAGGCCGCCGCGTCCACGTCCACGCCGATCAGCGCGTTGGGTTCCCGCCGGCCCGACCAGTCGGTGACCGTCATGGCGCGGGTCAGGGTGCCCGTCAGCTCGATGTCCACCGTCGCGGGACGGGTGGCGACGAGCCCCGGGTCCAGCGCCACGGCGGCGGCCAGCGGATCGTGCAGATGCGCCTGGTATCCGTGGCCGATCTCGTGATAGGCCTCCAGGTAGAACCGCATCGCGTCCTCGATCACCCGGATCAGCGGGTTGGACGCCGTCGAGCGGGTGCCGTGCTCGTCGTCCGCGCTCATCGGCGTCGTGCTCGATTCGGCGGCGGCCGCCAGCCTGGCCAGGTGGTCCGGCGTCATCGCCACCTTGCGGGTCAGGTCCAGACCGCACAGCACCGGAAGGCGCTCTTGCCCAACGACTTCGGGGTCCCAGGCGGCCAGCACCTCGGCCGCGGCCTCGGGGTCCACGCTGATGTTCCATTCGGCCACCGCGGTGGTGTTGCCGCGGTGGTCGTAGGAACCGCCCATGACGACCAGTCGGCGCAGCAGCGTCGGCAGCGCCGGTTCGGCGCGCAGCGCCAGCGCCAGATTGGTCAGCGGGCCGGTCGCCACGCCAACGAGCTCGCCGGGGAAGGCATGGGCGGCGCGCACCCAGGCGGTTGCCGAGTCGTGACTCGTGAGCCGCCCATCGGTGGGCGGCAGGTCGGCGTAGCCCAAACCCCTGGGGCCGTGCACCTTTGACGGCAGGCGCATCGGACCGGTCAGGGTCTCGTCGGAGCCCTTGGAGACCGGGACGCCGGTGACGCCACACAGCTGCAGCAGGCCCAGGTTGTTCTCGCAAACCTGTTGCACCGCAACGTTTCCCCCGGTGGAGGCGATGCCGACCACGTCCGCGTCCGGGCTGGCGAACAGGTACATCAGGGCCAGCGCATCGTCGACGCCGGTGTCGACGTCGACGAAAACGGGCGACTTCATTGTGTCCAAGATACCCAGACCGGCGATTAGGCTGTGACGATGCCACCGACGTCGGAGCCCCCCGAGGGGACGGACCTAACGCCGCACTTCGACGATGTGCAGGCGCACTACGACTTGTCGGACGACTTCTTCCGGCTGTTCCTCGACCCGACCCAGACCTACAGCTGCGCCTACTTCGAGCGCGACGACATGACGTTGGAAGAAGCGCAGATCGCCAAGATCGATCTCGCCCTCGGCAAACTTGGGCTGCAACCGGGCATGACATTGCTCGACGTCGGCTGCGGTTGGGGCGCGACCATGATGCGCGCGATGGAAAAGTACGACGTCAACGTCGTCGGCCTCACCCTGAGCCGCAACCAGGCCGATCACGTCGAGCGGCTGATCGCGAAGTCGCAGAGCCCTCGTTCGGCGCGGATCCTGCTTGAGGGCTGGGAGAAGTTCGACGAGCCGGTCGACCGGATCGTCAGCATCGGCGCGTTCGAGCACTTCGGGCACGAGCGCTACGACGCGTTCTTCACCCTGGCGCATGATCTGTTGCCCGACGACGGGGTCATGCTGCTGCACACCATCACCGGGCTGCACCCGATGGAGATGGCCGAGCGTGGGATGCCGCTTTCGTTCACCTTCGCCCGATTCATCAAATTCATTGTCACCGAGATCTTCCCGGGTGGGCGGCTGCCGTCGATACCGATGGTGCAAGAGCGCGCCACCGCCAACGGGTTCACCGTGACCCGCGTGCAGTCGCTGCAACCGCACTACGCGGAGACCCTCGACATCTGGGCCGCCGCGCTGCAGGCCCATAAGGACGAGGCCATCGCGGTGCAGTCCGAGGAAGTCTACGAGCGGTACATGAAATACCTGACCGGTTGCGCCGACGCGTTCCGCATCGGATACATCGACGTCAACCAGTTCACGCTGCAGAAGTGACTACCAGTGCACCCGACCCTTACGGCCACGCCGAGGCGAAGGTGATGACCAGGACGTCGCGCTGCGCGGGGCCCGAGCCGTCGATCGGCCGGATCGGGGAGACCCCGTGCAGGGTGCGCCGGTCGTCGCCCAGCATCAGCGTGCCCGGCTCGGCCAGCGTCGTCGCCAGCAACTGACGCCCGCCCAGGTCGCACACCGTGCTCTCGCCGCCGATGGCGTTGCGCCGCCCGACCAGCAGCGAGCTGACCAGGGTGACGCCGTCGCGGTGCATGCCCTCGGGCGTGGGGTGGGCGCCGTCGACTCCAGAGGGGTCCGTCGACGACCGGATGCGGAACGGATGCACCTTGACGTTCCAGTCCGCCACGTCATCGAGGGCCGCCGCCGCCCGGGCTAACAGCCCGATCAGCTTGTGCAGCAACGGGTCCCGGGCGAACGCGTCGGTCAGCGGCTCGAAGTCGCGGTCCCTGCCGATGTAGAGGGGATTGGAGTTCTCCGGCTGCGCGAACGTGGTCCTGGGCATCGGGCGCAGCTCGTGATCGCGAAACGAGTACTGGCCGTACCGACGCAGCCGCCGCACACCCAGCTCCGCGGCATAGGGGTCGGGGCCCAGCTGCTGCCAGTGCCGCGCGAACCGGGTCCACTCCTCGCGGCCGGCGTCCAGGCTGCGCGTCACGTCGAACGCGCTCATCACCGCCGCGCCCGTCGTGGCGACCAGCCGGGTCGCCGCGGCCACCGGGTCGGCGTCCGCCCGCGTCTGGGAAAGAATCCGGGTCATCGCGCCGGAATACCGCAATCGGGTGGGCCCGAAACGTTGTGCTGCCGTGTCAGTCTCGGCCGGGCAGCCGCGTCGTGACCTCTTGGACCAGCCACGTGTTGCCGTCGGGATCGGCGAAGGAGAAGTACGACTGGTAACTGGTGTGCTCGGGATCGGGCCCGGGCAGCCGTGCTTCGGCCGGGAACGGCACGCCGTGCCACATGTCGCTCGCGCCGACGCCGCGGCGGAGGAGGTCGTCGTGGGCCGCTTCGATGTCGGAGACGGTCAGCACCGCCTGGGCCGAGCCGGGCGCCGACGGGGTGATTCCGTCGCCGAACGTGACCGAGCAGGACGAGCCCGGCGGCGTGAACTGGACGACGCGGACGCCATGTCCTGGCGTGGTGTCGCCGTCAAAGCGCCACCCCAGGCTGTCGTAGAACTGTCTCGCGCGGTCAACGTCCGATACGGGGACGACGTGGACCTCGAGGTGCATGCCGACCATTGTCCCCGCGCCCGGGGGCGGGACTCAAACGCGGTCCCGCCTACCAATGCACGCCGGGCACCAACCGCACCAGCCGCTTGACTCCCCGCGGTGTCCGGATGCCGCCGGTGACCGCGCGGACCGGCCGCCTCGGCTTGCGCCGCGCCGGGGTGGCCGCGGGCGGTTCGGTGGGCAGGCCGCGTGCGGCGGCCGAGTCGGGGTATCCCAGGTAGAGCTGGTGCAGGATGCGCCGCGACGTCCGCGGCGCGAAGTAGTGGCCGACTTCGGCGAGCGTGCCCAGCGGGGTGTCGATGCGCGCGGGCTTCTCGACCAGGCCGCGGACCACCATCGCGGCCGCGTGCTCCGGGCTGATCGCGGGCACCGGGTTGAGCCGGTGCGACGGCGCGATCATCGGCGTACGAACCAGCGGCATATGGATGTTGGTGAACGTGACGTGGTCGGACAGCGTCTCGGACCCGACCACGTCGGCGAACGCGTCCAGCGCCGCCTTGGTGGGCAGGTACGAGCTGTACTTCGGGTTGCGGGCCTGCACGCCGGCGCTGGAGACGTTGACCACGTGGCCGAAACGGCGTTCGCGCCAGTGCGGCAGCAGCGCCAGCACCATCCGCACCGCGCCGAAGTAGTTGACCGCCATCACCCGTTCGTAGTCGTGCAACCGATCGGTCGAGTTGACCACCGAGCGGCGGATGGACCGCCCGGCGTTGTTCACCAGGTAGTCGACGTGGTCGAAGCGGCCCAGGATGTCCTTGATGGTGTGCTCGACCGAGGTGGAATCGGTGACGTCGCAGGTGAACGCGTGCGCGTCGCCGCCGCCCGCGCGGATCTCGGCGACCAGTTGATCCAGCGCGTCGGCGCTGCGGGCCAGCGCGAAGACCGTCGCGCCGCGCTCCGCGACCGCGATCGCCGCCGCCCGGCCGATCCCGCTGGATGCGCCGGTGATGATCACGTGCCGGCCGCGCAGCGGATCGTTACGGCGGGCGCGGTCGGGGTCGAGGTGCTCGGCCCAGTACCGCCACAGCTGTGGCGCGTAGCCGGCGAACTCCGGAACCTCGATCCCGGTGCCCGCCAGGGCTTCCCGGGTTTTGTCGCTGACGAAGGTGGGCTTGAGGTCGACGAGGTCGAAGACCTCGGCCGGGATCCCCAGCTGGGTGGCCGCCATGTTGCGCAGCACCCGGGCGCGCCCGCGCGCCTTCAGCAGCGGGGCGGCCACCGAGCCGGGCAGCGACCCGCGGGCCGGGGGCAGGCCGGCCGCCTTGGCGACGCCGCGGTAAATCCCGCGCAGGCCAACGGTTTTGGGCGCGGTGAGGTGGAACGCCTGACCGTCGCGCCCCTCGGTGTGCATGAGCGCGACGAGCGCGTCGGCGACGTAATCGACCGGCACGATGTTGGTGCGGCCGGTGTCGGGCAGCAGGATGGGCGTCAGCTTCGGCAGGCCGGCCAGCGCCGACAAGACGCCGAAGAAGTAGTACGGCCCGTCGACCTTGTCCATCTCGCCGGTGCGCGAGTCGCCCACCACCACCGCCGGGCGGTAGATCCGGTAACGCAGCCCGGGCGTCGAGCGCACCAGCTGTTCGGCCTCGAACTTGGTCCGGTGGTACGGGGTCGGCAGCTGCTGGCCGACGTCGAAGTCGTCCTCGGTGTACTCGCCGGGGAAGTCGCCCGCCACCGCGATCGAGGACACGTGATGCAGCGTCGCGCCCAGGCGCCGCGCCAGCTCGATGACGGCGAGGGTCCCTTCGACGTTGACGGCCTTCTGCTCGGCCTCGCCGGCGGTGATGTCGTAGACGGCGGCGCAGTGCACGACGTGGTCGACCGGGCCCAGCTCGGCGAGGGTCTGGTCGGTCAGGTCCAGCTCCGGTAGCCCGGCGACCAGCGGTTTGGCCCGCTCGCCCCATTCGGCCGCCAGCCGCTCGAAGCGGCCCAGCGACTGCCGGCGCACCAGCACCCACACCTGCGCGTCGGCCCTGGTCTCCAGCAGACGATCCACGACGCGGCGACCAATAAACCCGGTACCGCCGGTAACGACATACCGCATGGAGCCATCGTGGCGGGTGGTCGGGGGCCCCGTCAACCCAGTGGCGATCGCAAGCGCACAGGTTATCCCTATGAATGGGGTGAGCGATGGCATTAATCTCATCCTAAATTGAGTTCTCTGTAAACCTGTTGCGGGCGGGCGCTGACAGGAGTTGCCATGCCGGTAGGTCTACCCTCGGGCGCTTCGAACAACAACCGCGCGGCCAACTCGTTCTGGTTCTGAGGCTTGTGACGGGTGAGAGAGCGCAGCGTCTGTCAGGCCGACCGGGTCCATCGGCGCACAAGCATGCGGGCGGTCGGCCCCACCCATCTACAGGCCCAACAAAAGGGATGCGAGGACATGACCAAGCGTTTCGAGGGTAAAGGTGGCCTTCATCACGGGAGCGGCACGTGGGCAAGGGCGTTCGCACGCAGTGCGTTTCGCCGAAGAAGGCGCGGACATCATCGCACTTGACGTGTGCGCGCAACTGCCCAGTGTCGTCTATCCGATGGCCACCCCTGAGGATCTGGACGAGACTACCGGCTGGTCGAGAAGACCGGGCGCCGGATCGTGGCCGGACAGGCCGACGTTCGCGATTGGGATCATTTGACGGCACTGGTCGATCGGGGAGTTGATGAATTGGGACGGCTGGACTTCGTCTTGGCCAATGCCGGGATCATGCCCAGTATCGGCGAACCGGCACAACAACTCTCGGCATTTCGTGATGCCATCGACGTCATGCTCACCGGTGTGTACCAGACCATCGAAGCGGCGCTGCCTACCATGCTGGGTCAGGTGATGGCGGAGCCGTTGTGATCACGAGCTCGGCCGCCGGGCTGAAGGTGGCGGGTGTCAGGTTCAGCACGATAAGCCATGGTGGTGCTGGCTACGCCGCCGCCAAGCATGGCATGGCACCGTCGGCATCATGCGGTATTACGCAAACGCGCTGTCAATACACCCATGGTCGTCAACGAACAGTAGGCCGAGTACGCGGCCACGCCATCCCCAGTTCGGTGACACGATGCGGAATCTGCTCCCCGTCGGCATTGTGGAACCATGGGCATCAGCGAGGCCATGGTGTATCTGTGCGATGAGTCGGGGCGTTTCATCACCGGTGCTGCCATGCCCGTCGACGCTGGCTTCGTCATCGGGTGATGTCGCGGCGTCAATGATGTTGGCACACGGACGATCCGTCTCATCATGCCGTCGTGTCCAGATCGGCAGTGTTGGTGATGGCGGTTTGATGACCCGAAATCGATTGTCGAAGCGAGTGTTCGGCCCCGATCCGGCGGTGTTGCGCGCGACGGTGTGGCGGTGCGTAGCGGCCTCTGATGGGGCGATGTCCGCCCCGCGCGGCGCTGGCCCGGCTGATCCGCTAGCGCCTGAGGTCGTCGCCGATCTCGCGCAGCGTCAAAGCATCCACACCATCGGCATGCCCGGCACGCTGTGGGGAACATGGAAAGAGGGGCGTTTCTGTTACTTCAGGTTGAGAGGGGCGGTGGCCTGCCCCGCCCGCGCGTCGACTGCTTGGGCGTGCGCACTTCACCACCGCAGCTTAGATCGCACAGCTGCACTGTTGGCGTGCTGGTCACCGTCGGCCAGATCCTCTTACAGGTAGGGGTGCAAGGCCGATAGGAATTGGCGAGCGAGGATATATTCGGAGATCTTCGAGTCGTCGTGATGCGCCTGCAGCGCAACCCGGAATGCGCTGATCACCACTGATGACAGGAAATCAGCGGTGGGCGAGTCTGGCTGAAGTCCCAGGCGCGCGGCCAGCAATGGCCGCAACGCGCGTTGAGAGTCGGCGTGGATACGCAGCCAGGTCGGCTCGAGTTCGGGTGAGTTGGGCAGTGTGACGAGAAACTCGCGATACCGCTCGGAGTACTCGCCCTCTGCCGCTTGCGCGAAGGCGGCGATGAGGTTCTCGACCAGCGGGGCGTCTGGATCGGTGTCTGCGAACGCTTGAATGCAGGTCCTCCACATGGTGTCCAGGATGGGCGCGATCGCGTCAGCTTTGGTGCGGAAGTACCGATGGAAGGTGCGCACGGACACGCCCGCGGCGGCGGCGACGGCTTCGACGGTGGTGTTGTCGAAGCCGTTGGCGGCGAACAACGCCAAAGCGACTGTCGAGATCTCTAATTCGGTGGCCTGTCGTCGGCGATGCCGTAAGTCACCCAACTCCATCATGCAGTGATGATACACACATTACGCCATCATGACACTTTCTGCCAAGGTGGCGTAATGTGAAGTCGCTGCGGTTGGTGGATGCGGACCTGCAACGCGGCCGGATGCAAGAACCCTGGCGTCGAGGCGTCAGGCATCAGATGACAACAGGAGGAGGCACCCATGAACCGGGTAGTCGGCAAGGTCGCTCTCGTTACAGGCGCGGCGCGCGGGCAGGGTCGAGCCGAGGCGGTCAAGCTCGCCCAGGAGGGCGCCGATGTGATCATCACCGACGTGTGCGCCCGGGCCACCGAGACCGACTACCCGCCAGCCACTGTCGAAGACCTCGCCGAAACCGCTCGGCTGGTGGAGAAGACCGGTCAGCGGGTTGTTCATTCGGTTGCCGACGTACGGGACCTTGCCGCGTTGGAAAGCCTTGTGCGCGAGGGTGTTGCAGAACTCGGGCGATTGGACATTGTCGTGGCCAACGCAGGGATCGTTAGTTGGGGCCGGTTTTGGGAGATGAGCCCACAAAGGTGGCAAGACATGATCGATATCAATCTGACCGGGGTCTACAACACGTTGCGCGCAGCCGCGCCGGCGATGATAGAAGCCGGTAACGGTGGATCGATCATCGCCACCAGCTCGGTCGCCGGAATCAAGTCCCTACCGGGGCAGGCCCACTACAGCGCCGCCAAACACGGGGTTGTTGGCCTGGCCAAGTCTGCCGCCATCGAACTCGCCCCATACCGGATTCGGGTCAACACCGTGCACCCGTGGGCAGTGAACACGGCCATGGGTCAACACGGGACCGAAATGCAGAAAATCTTCTCCGACAACCCTTCCTACGCCGCCGCGATGGCACAGTACTGGTTCGATCCGGCAATCTCCGAGCCCGACGACATCGCCAATGTCGTGGTATTTCTGGCCAGCGACGAGTCACGGACGATGACCGGCGGGCAGATCACCGTCGACAACGGCGCCACCAAGATCTGATCTCAAACCCCACCGCAAAGAAGGACCTCTAGTCATGGCAAATCCATGGTTCGAAACCGTCGGCGAAGCTCAGCGCCGCGCGAAACGCAGACTGCCGCGCTCGGTATACTCCGCCTTGATCGCCGGAACCCAGGCTGGCGTTACTGTCAATGACAACGAAAAAGCCTTCGCCGAACTCGGATTCGCACCACACGTGATCGGTGTTCAGGCCCAACGCGATCTAACCACGACGGTATTGGATCAACACCTTTCCATGCCGGTTTTGATCTCCCCCACCGGAGTTCAGGCTGTCGATCCCGACGGCGAGGTCGCGGTGGCCCGCGCCGCCGCTGCGCGCGGGATCGCCATGGGGCTCTCAAGCTTCGCGTCCAAGCCGATCGAGGAGGTGGTTGCGGCCAACGACAAGACGCTCTTCCAACTCTATTGGGTGGGATCGCGCGATGAGATTCTGGCCAGGGCCGTGCGCGCCAAGCAAGCCGGCGCAACAGGATTGATCGTCACCACCGACTGGGTTTTCAACGTCGGCCGCGACTGGGGCAGCCCCGAAATACCCGAGCGGGTCAATCTGAGGGCACTGATGAAGCTCGCACCCGAGATTGCGGTGCGGCCGCGATACGCGTTGCGCTGGGTGCGCGGGGGAAAGGTCACCATCCCGGATCTGACTGTCCCGAACATCAATGGCAAAAACGCCCCCGCGCCAACCTTCTTCGAAGCCTACGGTCAGTGGATGAACACCCCGCCGCCCACGTGGGATGACCTTCGATGGCTACGCGAGCAGTGGGATGGACCGTTCATGGTCAAGGGAATCACCCGTATCGACGACGCCAGGCGGGCTGTCGACATCGGCGCCTCTGCCATCTCGGTGTCCAACCACGGTGGGAACAACCTCGACGGAACGCCGGCGACGATCCGCGCTCTGGGTCCTGTCGCAGACGCGGTAGGCCACGAGGTCGAAGTCCTTCTCGACGGCGGCGTGCGCCGAGGTAGTGATGTGGTCAAAGCACTCGCCTTGGGTGCGCGCGCGGTGATGATCGGGCGCGCCTACCTGTGGGGCCTGGCGGCCAACGGCCAGGCCGGAGTGGAGAACGTGCTGGATCTGCTACGCATGGGCATCGATTCGACGCTGATGGGGCTGAGCTGCAGCAGGGTCCAGGAGGTCAACCGCGAACACATCATCGTCCCCGCAGGATTCGAGTCTGCGCTGGGCGTTTCTGCCTGACCTGCGGGTCGCAGGGTCACGGTCGGTCGACGCAGCCTCGACGGGGAGGCAGTCAAGTCAGACGACGGCAACTGCACGCAATCGACTCGGCCGCACCGGCTCTCGGTTGCAGCGTCACTCGCAGTGCGCCGCGGTGGGCGGCCACCCAGGCCTGATCGCTGTGCATTGTCGATGGGGTGCGGGTTGCAGTCCAAGGGTTGCGTTTCAACCGGCCAGTGGTGGCCGCGAGTTGAGGACGATGAGGGTCCTCGCCATGGTGATCTGACAGGCGGGCCGCCTATTTGGGTTGGAAACGCTGCGCACCGTCAAGACGAAGCACTTCGCCGTTGACGTAGGTGTTTGCCAGCAGAAATGACGCGGCGTGCGCGTACTCGTTGGGTTGCCCGAGGCGCTTGGGGAATGGCACGGTGGCTGCGAACCGGGCGAGTGCCTCGTCGCCGACCGACGCCATCATCGGTGTGAGAATGGTGCCTGGCGCTACGGTGTTCACGCGGATGCCCGCGGAGCTGAGGTCGCGCGCGAACGCGAGGGTAAGACCGATGACGCCGGCCTTGGCGGCGGCGTAGGCGCTCTGACCGATCTGGCCCTCGTAGCCGGCGATGGAGGCGGTCATGACGATCGCGCCGCGTTCGCCATTGCTGTTCGGCTCGGCTTGAGAGATCGCGGATCCGACCAGCCGAGTGACGTTGTATGTGCCGCCGAGGTAGAGGTCGATTGTCTTGCGAAATGCTTCGAAATCCGCTGGTGTCCCGTCGCGGCCCACAATCCGCTCGGGGCGACCACCGAAGCCGCCGTGGGCGATGACGGCGTACCTGAGCGTGTCGAGTTCGCTGGCCCTAGCGATGGCGCCAGCGACGCTGTCGTCGTTGGCGACGTCGGTGTTGACGAAGACTGCCCCCTCACCAAGCTCGTCGGCGAGCTTGCGGCCTTTGTCGTCGGCTAGGTCGGCGATGACAACCTTGAGACCGTCGGCGTGAAGCCGTCGAACGGTGGCCTCCCCCAGCCCGCCCGCACCACCGGTCACGATGGCCGATGCGCCGCTGAAAACTGGCTGGGTCAATGCGAACTCCTTGTGTCGGTGAAGCCATGCGCGATGTCGCTGGGCGCGTTCCAAAACTCATGGTGGCCCATATCATCTAAACCATATAACGCATTGCGATGCGCTCGTGCACCGCCCCTGGGGTCGACCCTCGCCGCGTGTGCGATGTTTGGGGGCGTGGTTTGCGACGACGATCTCGTGCCGATGCCGAACAAGAGGCGATTCAGCCGCCGGCGCCTGGTCTCGCACACCGTGGGTGGCCGGAGGCTGTGAACAACGGCCCAGCAGTGCCTCTCGACGGGCCGGGGCACCGATCTTGCGGCACAACCCGGGCGGCTAGTTTGCCCGGCTAGCGGTTGCCGACTCGTCGGCCAGCTTGCGGCGTTGGTGGTGCGGGGCCCGCGCCACGTAGCCGGGTCTGTGTGCGCCCGAGTGGGCGCGCGTTGCCCTGTCCAGCGGCATCGGGTCGCTGCCGACTTGGGAGACGATCAGTATCCCGAATGGGATCAAGCAGCGAGCCGCCGCGCCGAGCGAAGTGTTCCGGCGGAGATTGATGGCGGCTGCTGACGGGTTTGGCGAGCGCCTCCTCCGATACCGGCCGCTTCAGCGGTCGGCGAGGATGAGGTCTGCAGCCCGCCAGGCCATCGCCATCACCGGCCCGTTCAGATTGCCCGACACCATTGTCGGCATGACGGAGCAGTCCATGACGCGCAGACCGTCGACTCCACGCACCCGCAGTGTCGCGTCGACGACATCATCGTCGGCGGGGCCCATGGCGCAGGTGCCTACGGCGTGGTAGCCGCAATAGCCCTGATCGAGCGAGGCGTCGATGATCTCCTGATCGGAAATCACTTCAGGTCCGGGCCGCGTTTCCTCAACGATCTCGTCGGCGATGGGCGACTGCTCGAAGATGGTACGCAGTGTGCGGAACAGGCCCGTGATCGTGTCCCGATCGTGTCGAGTCGCATAGAAGTTGGGGTCGATGTCCATCGGCGCATTGGGATCGCGGGATGTGATCGTCACTGAGCCTTCGCTGTCGGGCCGAGAGATGAACCCGATCGCTTGTAGGCCCGGTTGGCGCTCCACACCGACGTCTTGTCCGGGCTCGAGCGGTTTGGCGGAGAAAGGTGCCATGAGCAGTTGAGCGTCCGGACGGTCTTTATCGGGGGACGTCTTGAAGAAGCCCAGCACGTCGTATGCCGAGGTAGACATCGGCCCCTTGTGGGTGGCGAGATACTCGATGCCACTGAGCGCTTGTGCCAGCGGTGTTGCCAACTTCCGGTTGTATCCGACGTCGCGCTTGAGCCGGTATTGAACCGCGCAACAACGGTGTTCTCGCATCCGGCGCCCGACGTTGGGGCTGTCGACAATGGTGTCGATCTTGAGGCGTCGCAGTTCGGCGGAATCACCGATCCCGGACAGCTGCAGCAGCCTTGGCGTCGCCAGGCTGCCAAGGCACAGGATGACCTCGCGATCGGCAGTGAATGTGACCGGCATGCTTTTGTTGACGGCAGTGACGCCAGTCGCCTTATCGCCCTCGAACACCACTCCGGTGACTTGTGTATTCACCGAGATCGTCAGATTGGGGCGTTTGCGGGCGGGGCGCAGAAACGCCCACGCAGAACTGATCCGGCGTCCGTTCTTGATGGTCCGAGTCGCCGGCCCGACCCGGCACGAGTCGTCGGCGTTGAGATCGTCGGTGACCGTCATCCCCAATCCCGCGGCCGAGCTGATGAATTCGGCACAGATGGCGGGGAGGTGTTCGTCGATGGACACATCGAGTGGGCCGCCGACACCCCTGGCGGGGGCTGCACCGAGCCCGTGGTTTTCCATCTGTAGATAGATGGGCAGAATGTCGTTCCATCCCCAGCCAGGGTTGCCGAGATTCACCAGCGTGTCATAGTCGGCTGCGGCTCCCCGGTTGTACACCATGCCGTTGATAGCACTCGATCCGCCAAGCATGCGGCCGCGCGTCCATTGCTCGACTAGATGGGACGGGCCGATCGGCCGGACGGGATAGTGCCAGGCAAGCGTCGGATGACCCACGAGCTTGCCAAAACCCTTCGGAATCCGCACCAATGGGCTGCGGTCGCGCGGGCCGGCCTCGACAAGCAGCACTCGGTTAGCGGGATCTGCAGACAGCCGATTCGCCAGGACGCATCCCGCCGAACCGGCACCGACGATGATGTAGTCGAAGTGGCTCATTTTGGCCACGTCCTCCTCTGTGAGATGTGACTCTTGCGCTGCGGAGCGAGTACGCGGTGTGAATAGCGAGCGCTACTGGCGTGACACTTATAGTACACTCTTTACTGATTTGGTAGCGGCGGGCCCTTTTTGGGCCATCGGGCGCTGCGTCGAATCGGGATCGTGTCCAACGTGTTGGCCTCTGTCAGGTCAGGTCAGGTGATGGGGCGCGTGGGCAGTGTCGTGACGCGAAGGCATTTGCGCAAGTACGCTCGCCGATGACAGGGGCGACTACGCGGGTGGCGGTTGGTAGTGTGCGGCCGAGTTGCGCAACTGCCAGATTCTGGCTAGGGCACGATCGTGATGTTTCGCCGCGACGGTCGCATCGCTTTCAGCGCATCACCGTGTTCGGCGTGCTGCCGCCGATCGCGGTTTGTCTGGCCATAATTCGGAGACTCTATGATTTGAGGACTCAGTGGGCAACTGGTCCAGGAGACCCCGAATTCAACCTCATAGCTGACCTCGTCGTCCGGACTGGGATCCAAGGGTCACCTCCACGGAGATTCAAGTCAACCCGTACAGTGTATATATTTATCTGTTTAGGGCCAGTGCTTGTGGCCTGCTTGCCGCAGGTGCGGATCGGCGCTCAAAGGACCACTGTGTCGGCTGGAGGTCTGAGTCCGATCGGCAACGCTGGCGGGGTGCGGCATGTTTGAAATCGTGACGGCCCTGAGATTGGGCAGAGGGCGGCGCGAAGTGGTAGGCCGGCCCATGCGGACATCTCAGGTGCGGAGCTTGCCGCCGGATTCCCGGCGGACCTACCGCTACTACAACAGGCCAGTCGTTAGGTGCCGTCGTGGTGGAGTTGGCGGGGTGTGTGCGAACCTGCCAGCGATACAGAATCTCGCCGTAGTGTCACGCGGTAGGTGTAGTGCTCGGGCAAAAAATAGCTAATCGATAATTCGACGGGTTCACCGAGGTCGTTGGAGTAAAGCCGGTCCACCCGCAAGACGGGATGGCTGAGGGGGCAGCGCAGTTCGGCTGCGACCTGGTCAGGAGCCAGCGCCACGGTAATGGACTGCGCCGCTTGGGCAATAGGCCGGTCGAGGCGGGGATCGAGCAATCCGATCACGGTGGCGGTGCTGACAGCGCCGGCTTTCAGTTCGGGGACATCTGCTAGAAGTTTGGCGCACTGGGGAGTGAGGTGAACAGTTGTCACGACGAAGGGGACGTCGTCGTGCAGTCGTATAAACACGATCGTGTACTGGGCGTCGGATTCGAGGCGCAGTCGGCCCGCGGCTTCGATGTCGATGCGGCGCTGCAGTGGGCTGACGACCCGCATGGTGGTGTCTAGGGACAGACACATCAGGTCTTCAATTGAACCCAGTTGGCGCAGGTAGCGGCCGGCCCTTCCCTCTGCGGCGAACGTGCCTCTGCCAGGGACTCGGTAGACCAGGCCCTCGGCAACCAATTCGGAAAAGGCATGTCGAATTGTTTGCCTGCTCAATCCGTAAGACTGCGAGAGCTCGGATTCTGTAGGTAATTGCTCGCCGTTTGAGTAGCGGCCGGAGGTGATCTGGGCGCGCAGGTCACGCGCGACTTGCCGGTACGCCGGTCCGCTGTCTGATCGGCTGAGTGTCATCGTCTCGTGGGTATTAGCCGCTTGCCGGGATTGCGGTCGATCCATCAGATGGCATCGACGCCGCGCTCGATGAGTTGTGTGGCAATGACGTTGCGCTGGATCTCGTTGGTGCCCTCTCCTACGATCATCAGCGGGGCGTCGCGGAAATAGCGTTCGACTGGATACTCCGTGGAATACCCATAGCCGCCGTGGATGCGCACGGCGTCCAAGGCGATCTGCATGGCGGCTTCGGAGGCGAACAGTTTTGCCATTCCCGCTTCCATGTCGCAGCGCTGGTTGCTGTTGAAGCGTTCAGCAGCCAGCAAGGTGAGTTGGCGCGCGGCGGCAAGTTTGGTGGCCATGTCAGCCAGCATGTTACCCACGGCCTGGTGTTTCCAGATGGGTTTATCGAAGCTCTCGCGCACTTGGGCGTATGCCAGCGCGTCCTCAAGAGCCGCGCGTCCGACTCCCAGCGCTCGTGCGGCGACCTGGATGCGGCCCGTCTCCAGGCCTTTCATCATTTGACTGAACCCTTTGCCGGTGGCGCCGCCGAGAACGGCGTCTGTGCTGGCCCGGTAGTCGGTGAAGCGCAACTCACAGCTCTCGACGCCTTTGTAGCCGAGCTTTGGTAGGTCGCGGGAGACTTCGAGGCCGGGCCCGTGCTGCACAAGGAGAATTGACATGCCCGTGTGAGGGGGCTTTGCTTGGGGATCTGTTTTGCACAGCAGGGCGATGAGGCCGGCACGGCGAGCGTTGCTGATCCATGTCTTGGCTCCATTGATGACATAGTTGTCGCCGAGCAGTGATGCGGTCGTCGTCATGGCTTGCAGGTCGGACCCACCGCCGGGTTCGGTGAGGGCCATGGTGGCGCGCAATTCGCCAGTTGCCATGTGCGGCAAATACGTTTGTTTCTGCTCCTCGGTGCCGAAATCCAACAGCAGCTTAGCCACGACGGTGTGCCCGCCCATCGCACCGGCCAGGCTCATCCAGCCTCGGGCGAGTTCTTCGGTGACGTGCACGTAGCAGGGCATCGAGACCTCGGCGCCACCGTATTGTTCGGGTATGGAGAGACCATAGATGCCGATCCGCTTCATCTGTTCAATAAGTTTTTCCGGATAGGTGTTCGCGTGCTCGAGTTCGGTGACGACCGGCTTGACGTCGCGGTCGACGAAGCGCCGCACGGTCTTGATGAGCAGTTCCTCTTCTTCGGTTAAAGACGCCATGGTGGTTCTTTCTTTGCGAGGGTTTATACGGTGCGCGAAGTGCGCAGGTCGACGATTTGTTCACTGGTGTAACCCAATTCGGCGAGGACTGAATCGGTGTGCTGGCCTAGGCTTGGCACGGGTCCCAGCACCACCGGGACACCGGGCAAGGTCGCAGGCGGCAACAGTGCGTGTATCGGGCCGTTGGGGGTGCCCGCCTCACCCCAACGGTGCCGTTGGGCCAGGGATCGGTGCGCGATGAGGTCCGCGATCGAGTTTATCGATGCGGTGGCGACGGCTGCTTCGTCCAGCAGGGCGAGGGCATCGATGGTCTTCAGCTTGGACAATCGGCCGGCGATGATAGCATTGCACTCGTCGCGGTGGGCCACCCTGGCGGAGTTGCTCGCGAAGCGTTCATCGTGCGCTAGTTGGGGCAGCGCCAACACGATTCGACAGAAGCTGGCCCATTCGCGTTCGTTTTGAACCGCCAGCAGTATGGAGCCGTCGGCGGTTTCATAGGGGCCGTATGGGGCGATCGTGGCGTGCTGGGCGCCAAAGCGGGCCGGTTGACGGCCGCTGTAGTGGCTGTAATACATTGGCGCACCCATCCATTCGGCCATGGCGTCAAACAACGACACCTCGACCGGGCCGGCCTGGCCGGTTTTCGCGCGGCGCAGCAACGCCGTCAGGATGCCGCTGAAGGCGTACATTCCGGCGGCGATGTCGGCGATGGAAATGCCTACTTTGGCCGGTGATGACGGCGTGCCGGTCAGCGACAGCAGGCCAGACTCGCCCTGCACCAGCAGGTCGTAGGCTTTTCGCTGGGCGTCCTGGCCGACGGCGCCATAACCCGAAATGCTGCAGACGATTATGTTCGGGTGACGTTGGGCCACCGCGTCGGCATCCAGATCGATCCGCCCTGCGGCCCCTGGGCCCAGATTGTGCACCAGCACATCGGCTTTGGACAACAGCGCTTCCAAGATTGCCCGGCCCGCTGCGCATTTGAGGTCGATAGTAAGGGACTCCTTGGACCGGTTGAGCCACACGAAGTAGCTGGATTGGCCCAACACCGTCTTGTCATAGTGGCGAGCGAAGTCGCCGCCGTCGGGCCGCTCGATCTTGATCACCCGGGCACCCAGGTCCGCCAGTTGCCGGGTCGCGAATGGCGCGGCGACGGCCTGCTCAACGCTGACCACGGTGGTTCCCTCTAATGGCAATGATTCCTGCAACGTCGTCGATCTCCTGGGGCGATGAAGGCCTACTGGCGATGTACGGCCAAATATACATTTGGCCGAATTTCGATTTGCCAATGGGTAGGCCAGCCACGGTTCAAGTTCGTCGCATGGATCCTCTGAGCTGGTGTTATAGGCCCAGCTGCACCTCCGGTACGGCGAAGGATAAACGTTAACCCTATTTGGCAATTTGTCTGGCGGCTGTGGGATGGAGTGCTAAGCGGCTGTGATGGCCCGCGGAGCCAGGACGCGCGGCCAAGACTGGTCTTTCCCCTGCCCGCACGCATCAGCGAAACCTCAGCGATAGGACACCATCATGCCCGGTGAGCATTGTGAGGCAGCCCGCAAGGTGCTGGCCGACGTCGACGCCGAGCTGGCCGCCAGCGCCGTCAAGTATCCGCGAACGCGCTACACGAAGACGCGCATCAAGTTATCCGCCGAGATCAGGCAGTGTGACACCGCGATCATGCGGCTGCTCAAGGCGATCAAGACCGGACTGCCGCAACGGGGGTCGCAGAAGACGATTTCTGTCGCGCCGAGCGGCCAACGCGCGATGGTGCGAGCGCCGTGCTGAGACGCGTAATATGGGGGCCCCCAACGGCTCTCGGGAACCGTCCGCGCACGCGGTGGTACGTGTGTGGGCTGTATGCGGCGTGGCATGCCGAGCTGGCCAACCGCGTCGAACGCGGCGACCCGCGCGTACGGCGCGGAATTCGCGCCGCACCTCACCGACGACGCGCAGACGAGACTGAGCGAGCGGCCACCAATATGGCCGTGACCGCCGCAACTCCAGCACCACCGCTTCGGCCCCGACGTCGTGCACGCCTTCACCCACGCTTTCACCACCTGGGGCACCCCCGCAGCCCTGCTCACCGACAACGGTGCGGTCTTCACCGCCACACCGCGCCGCGGCGGACGCACCGCACTGCAAATCCTGCTCGGCGAATTGGACATCAACTCCCGGCCCTACCACCCACAAACCTGCGGCAAGGTCGAACGCTTCCACCAAACACTCAAAAAGCGGCTCACCGCCCTGCCCCCAGCAGCAACCATCGCCGAATTACAAAGCCACCTCAACGAATTCGTCGACTACTACAACACCACCCGACCCCACCGAGCCCTACGCCGCAACACCCCACGCCAGGCCTTCGCCGGCCGACCCAAAGCCTTCCCCACCGGCTACCACATCCCGCCGCACTTCCGCGTCCGCCACGACACCATCGACGCCGCCGGCGCCATCACCGTGCGCTACAGCAGCCGCCTCCACCACATCGGACTGTCCAAACACCTACGCGGCACCCACGTCATCGTTCTCATCAACGACCTCGACATCCGCGTCCTGGCACGCGACACCGGCCAACTGATCCGCAAACTCACACTCGATCCCACCCGCGACTACCAACCACGCGGAGTAAAACCCGGAAACAGCCCCACCAACAGGCCCCACATGTAAATGATGTCCCGAGACACCTGTTCATCGCCAGCGGACGCATTCCGCCGCGCCTTACCCGGGTAGCCGAAGAATTTCTCGAAGTTCTCGTCGTTGATGGGTTGCGCGGAGTTGCGTTGAGCGGCTGCGCGTAACGCATCCAGACGCCTCTGCGCCGAATCAACCTCTTGCGGAGTGCCGAGCCGCCGGCATTGTTCAAGCTGGCATTGGACGGAGGCAATTTCGATTCGTAGCCGTTCACCGGCCTCCACGAACGTCAGCAGGTCGTGGTCGTCCTCATCCAACCTGTCGCGGTCCGTCCGTATTTGGGCCGTTCCTTCGACGAAGTCCGTCATCGCCATCTCCATCCCTGTACGCGCCTCTGGGGCCCATCATATAAGCGACAGGATGGCGTTGTTCTATATAACTAAATAATTATCTGGTTATTGGTGAGGTGATCGATGCCTACGATGCAATCCGTCGATGATGCAATTGTGCCAAGCGAAGGCGAGCTCGGTCCTGCGACTGTCCACCTGGGCGTTTGAGGAACAGCACGATCGGTCGAGCGACGGCCAGTACGCTCTGGTAGGCCAGGCGCTTGGCGGCGAAACGGTTGCGCGACTTGGAAAACGTGTTCCGATCCAACTCCAAGTGATCGGCGGCCTCGACGTTGCTGCCACCGTCGGCGCACGCCGCCACGATCCTGGCCCGCAGAGCGGGCCCGGCCGCGCAGTTGCGACGCTGGCCCCACCTTCCAACTCGGCACGTCATCATCGGTCGACGCACCCGTCGAGACGTTGGCGGAGAGGCACGAGCATCGCATGCCGCACGTCGGCGTGGTTTGTGATCGCGAGAAGCCGAATAAGAGGGAACAGGGACGTAGGCAAATTCGACTCGCTAGTCTAATCTGTTTAGAAACCAAAAATCTGGCCGGCGGGCATGCCGACGAAATACGCGACAGCCGCATGACGGACCGCTGACGAAGCGCAGAGGATATCGGATGAGACGTCTCATTTTCAGTGCCGAGCACGAGCAACTCCGTGCGACGACTAAGAACTTCATCGAACGTGAGGTCGCGCCTTACGCCGACGAATGGGAGATGCGGCGCATCGTTGACCGATCAGCGTTCATCGCCGCCGGCAAATACGGTCTGATCGGCTTCAATATGCCTGAGGAGTATGGCGGTGGCGGCAGCGACGACTTCCGCTTCAACGCGGTGATCAACGAGGAGCTGTCGAAGTTCGGAACCCGCGTCCCCGCTCTCACGCTTCAAAACGACGTTGTCGGCCCGTATTTCAAGTCTTTGGCGACTGATGAGCAGAAGCGCCGTTGGCTGCCGGGAATCGTTAGCGGACAAACCATCGTCGCGATTGCGATGACCGAGCCGGGTGCGGGTAGCGACCTTGCCGGGATCCGCACCACCGCGGTGCGGGAGGGCGACGAATGGGTCCTGAACGGGTCGAAGACCTTCATCTCCTCGGGAATCAACGCAGATCTCGTCGTCGTCGTGACGCGAACCGATCCCTCTGCCGGCCACCGGGGGTTCTCGCTCCTTGTGGTGGAGCGTGACATGCCGGGCTTCATCCGCGGTCGCAAGCTCGACAAGCTCGGTCTGCACACACACGACACTGCCGAGTTGCATTTTGAGAACGTTCGGGTGCCCGTGGCGAATGTCTTGGGCGAAGAAGGCCGCGGGTTCTACCATCTGATGCACAACCTTCCCTCTGAGCGACTGTCGATTGCTATCTCCGCGATTGCCGGCGCCCGCGAGACCTGGCGTCAGACGCTGCAATATGCGAAGGATCGCAAAGCGTTCGGTCAGTCCATCGGCAGCTTCCAGCACAACAGATTCTTGCTGGCCGAGATGGATACCGAACTCGAAGTCTCCGAGCAGTACATCGACCGATGCTTGGCCGCCGTCGTCGAGGGCGACCTATCGGCGGTCGAGGCGGCAAAGGCCAAGTGGTGGTGCACGGAAGTTGCGAAGAAGGTCGTCGACGGCTGCGTGCAGCTTCACGGCGGCTACGGCTACATGAGGGAGTACCGGGTGACCAACGACTACGCGGACGTACGCATCCAGACCATCCTCGGGGGGACGACCGAGATCATGAAGGACCTGATCGGGCGTGACCTCGGGCTTTGACTTCGCAGCAGACGACATGACGTCGCTACACATCTGCGACCAGTTGATCGAGATCAAGAGGGTGTCGATATGGATAAACCCCTGACGGGCGTACGAGTCCTGGAAATAGCGCAGTTCACCTTCGTGCCGTCGGCAGGTGCCATACTCGCCGACTGGGGTGCTGACGTCATCAAGGTGGAGAATCCGCTGACGGGCGATGCCCAGCGTCAGCTTTTCATGGCGTCGCACGGCGAGTCGTCAGAGCAATCGAGCCAGTTCTCACCCCACATCGAGGCACCCAATCGAGGTAAGCGGAGTATCGGGCTGGGTCTGACATCCCCGTTGGCGCGGCCAATCTTGGAGGCGCTGCTCCGGCGCAGCGACGTCGTCCTCACCAACCACCTGCCTGTTGTCCGGTCCAAGTTGCGTATCGATGTCGATGATGTTCGGAGCATCAATCCCGACATCATCTACGTGGTGGGTAGTGGATTCGGCGGTCGTGGTCCTGGCAGGGACCGGCCGGGTTATGACTCCACCGCATTTTGGGCGAGGGGAGGAAGTGCAGACGGGGCGACGCCGTGCCTCGCCGATCGGCCGACCTATATGCCGTGCGGTGCGTATGGCGACAACATCGGCGGGCTGGCTATCGCGGGCGGCGTGGCCGCCGCGCTCTACCGGCGTCGCATGTCCGGACAACCGTCGGTGATCGATGTGTCACTGCTGGGCGTCGGGGCATGGGCGACGCAGTTCGATGTCAACATGGCGCTGATGAGCGGCGGGCACCTGCCAAAGGTGGAACTCGACACGCCCATGGCAGGCAATCCGCTGGTCGCGAGCTACCGCACGCGCGACGGCCGGTTCATTCAGTTGACAATGCTCGACCCGTTGTCCTATTGGTCGGAGTTCTGCATGTGCATGGGCAGCCCGGAAGCCGCCGCGGACAAGCGCTTTGCGACAATCGACGGTATCGCCGAGAATATCCACTCCGCATGTCGGATCGTCGCGGAGTTGATCGGCCGGTATCCCCTCGACGAATGCGAGCGACGGCTCAACGGATGTAGTGGCGCGTGGACGGTGTGGCAGGACAGCTGGGACCTCGCCAACGACGAGGACCTGGTCGCCAACGGTGGGATCATCGAAGTCGTTGACGCGCAGGGTGTTCGGCGCAAGCTGGTGGCGAATCCGGTTCAGTTCGACGTTGCGACTGTTCCGTCGAAGCGGGCGCCGCAATTCGCCGAACACACCGACGCCATCTTGCGCGAGATCGGGGTTGACGATGTCACGTTCGGCGAGCTCAAGATGGAAGGCGTCATCGCTTAAGGTGGCCGCTCGCCTCTGAGAGTTCGTTGTCGCGCTGTACTAGCCTGAGTTGGAATCTACTGATACCGCGGTCACCCCGTCATGCCCAGCATCTAGCCAGATATATATATATATATATATATATATCTTATGGGCAACGCGCCAACCTCGTGAAAGTATTCACTCGATCTCTGGATGCGCATGGAGGCCCGCGTACGCTTGGCGGCGACAGGCTGGGTACCACCTTTGACGCTCAAACATGTTGCTGCCATCGCGAACTGCGCTATCGGCCGCTGCAGGCGATCAGTTCCGGGTGACGCGAGTTCGGAAGGGCTGGATTATCTCGTCCGCGCCGGTATACCGTAATTTTCTGCAGTAGATTCGGGGTCCGTGAAAAGGTTGCAGGGCAAGCGGGCGGACATCTCGGAGGCGTGTTGTGACTTGTACACGCGCAACGGGCGTCGCGCACGCCACTCGGAAATCCGAGCTGCGAGAGGGCGGTTAAGTGGTCGCGACTGTCGCCTCCTTGATCGACCTGCTTGACGTCCGATTCGTCGCAAGCGATTCCTACGTAGGGAT
This sequence comes from Mycobacterium sp. E342, assembly GCF_001667665.1. Classification (NCBI taxonomy): domain Bacteria; kingdom Bacillati; phylum Actinomycetota; class Actinomycetes; order Mycobacteriales; family Mycobacteriaceae; genus Mycobacterium; species Mycobacterium sp. E342. Next base: position 49 of record NZ_LZJM01000266.1, on the reverse strand, counting down.
CACGCCCGACATCGGTATGCCTCGGGTCTTCGGCGGACAGGCGGCGGGT
>NZ_LZJM01000265.1:0-874 GCF_001667665.1 Mycobacterium sp. E342 | reverse complement strand
CTGGACAAGATGTCGGAGAAGATACCCCGATAGACCCGGGAGAATCGGAATACTTTGTGCAGGATCCGGGAGGAGTACCATGACAGGACTGCTGAGGTTTTAACAACCGTACCTCGTTGACTTTTAGGACCTCACCCCTTATCGGTTCAGCTCGATTGGAATCTCACTCATGTCGAAATTGACACGTTTGGCCGCAGGAGCAGCGATCGCCGGAGCGCTCACCGCGGTATCCGGCGGCCTGGGCGACACGGTGGCGCGCTCCGATCCGTCTCTTCCATGTCCGCAGATCGCGCGTTGCGACCCCGGCTGGGGCGGAGAACCGCTGGCCACACCCGATAGTCCCGCAGCTGTCAGCTCGCCCTCGGGCGGCCAAGCGATGGCCACGCCCGCTAGTCCCGGATCCTGCACAAAGTATTCCGATTCTCCCGGGTCTATCGGGGTATCTTCTCCGACATCTTGTCCAGAATTGTCGCGGTGGCCGGAGCGCCATTGCCGTATTGGCACACCTGCGCAGTGATGATCACATTGTTCTTCGCGCGCGCCTCGCTGGCGCAGACCCAGCCGGTGATCTGCCCGTCCTCTAGTTCCGTTCCCGTCCACCGCACTCCCGTATCGGTCGCGTCGGTCTTCTGGAATCTCCATCGATATTTGCCGCTCAGGTGGATGACGGCATTGCTGCAGGCGTCGAGACGCTTGGCAAAAGCGTTGCCAAGCAACACCGTCGCTGCTTTGGAATCGACGACCGTCGCAACGGCTTGACGGACCGCATGCTCGTACGTGTCCTTGTCCTCTTTGTAGAGATTGCTCCGCCACGCGGTGTAAGCCACCCCCACCGAGTACGTGTCTGGCGCGATCAGCGGTTCGCACTCGGGGT